>JBFGZP010000017.1:0-20852 GCA_041586695.1 Thauera sp. | reverse complement strand
CATCGCAGATGAAGACGGAGGGACCGGCAATGAGCTTTCGGACCTCGTGCTGGCTCTTTCCGCAGAACGAGCAGTAAAGCAGCTTTTCACTGCCTGCCTTCTTGTCCGTCATGGTCTGTTCTCCTGATCAGGTATCGGCGCGGCTGCTCAGCACCTTGTCGACGAGGCCGTATTCGACGGCGGCCGCGGCAGACATGAAGTTGTCGCGGTCGGTATCCTTCTCGATGCGCTCGATCGACTGGTTGCAGTGCTTGGCCAGCATTTCGCTCAGGCGCCCGCGCAGGTAAAGAATCTCGCGCGCGTGGATCTCGATGTCGGACGCCTGGCCCTGGAAACCGCCCAGCGGCTGATGGATCATGACCCGCGAATTGGGCAGGATGAAACGCTTGCCATGCTCGCCCGCCGCAAGCAGGAACGCCCCCATGCTCGCAGCCTGGCCGATGCACAGGGTGCTGACGTTGGGCTTGATGAACTGCATGGTGTCGTAGATGGCCATCCCGGCCGTCACCGAGCCACCCGGCGAATTGATGTAGAAATAGATGTCCTTGTCCGGATTCTCGGACTCGAGGAACAGCAACTGGGCCACGATCAGATTGGCGGTGACGTCATTGACCGGGCCGACGAGAAACACCACCCTCTCCTTGAGAAGGCGCGAATAGATGTCGTAGGCGCGCTCCCCGCGACCGCTCTGTTCGACGACCATCGGGACCAGGCCGAGACCAACCGGATCCCAGGCGCTGCCGTGCTGTGGTGTTCCGCTATTCATCGTCTGCTCTCTCGCGGCCTCAGGCCGCGTTCCCCATCAGTTCGTCAAAGGCGACGGGCTTGTCGCTGGTGTCGGCCTTGGCGCTTGCCCAGGCCACTACATTGTCTTCGATCACAACTGCTTCCGCCTGTGACAAACGCTCGGGCTGGGCGTAATACCAGCGCACCAGCTCGGAGGGATCCTCGTAGCTCTGCGCCATTTCCTCGACCAGCGCGCGCACCTGTTCAGGCTTCGCATGCAGTTCATTGATCTTCACGAGTTCGGCCATGATCAGGCCGAGCTTGACCCGGCGTTCGGCCTGGTCGCTGAACCAAGACGGATCGACCGGGATGTCCTTGGCCTTCAAGCCGCGCATTTCGAGATCGCGACGGGCGTTGTCGGCGAGTTGGCCGGCTTCGGCCTCCACCAGTGCCTTGGGCACTTCGATCGGCGTGACCGCCAGCAGGGCATCCATGACCTGCTCCTTGACCTTGGCCTGGACGCGGCGCTTCACCTCGCGCTCGAGGTTGGCCTTGACCTCCTCGCGCAGCTTGGAAACGTCGCCATCGGCGACGCCAAGGGCACGGGCAAAATCGGCGTCGACCTCGGGAAGAACCGGGCCCTCGACCCCCTTGACCGTGACTTCGAACTGAACTGCCTGGCCAGCCAGATGCTCGGCGTGGTAGTCCTCAGGGAAAGTCATGTCGAAGGTCTTGCTGTCGCCCGCCTTGAGGCCGGTGACGGCAGATTCGAAATCCTTCAGCATCGAACCGGCGCCGACGACGAAGGGGAAGTCCTGGGCCTGACCACCCTCGAACACCTCGCCGTCCTTGCTACCGGTGAAATCGATGACGACACGATCACCCTCTGCTGCCGCACGGTCGGCGGCGACAAAGGTCGTGCGCTGCTTGCGCAGAACGTCGATCGTCTTATCCACTTCGGCCTCGCCCACGCTCAGCACCGGGCGCTCGATCTTGTGCCCGGCAAGATCGCCCGGCACCACCTTTGGATAGACTTCGAACACAGCCGTGAATTCCAGGACGTCGGCGTTTGCAGCCTCTTTCGGCTCGATCTTCGGATAACCCGCCACGCGCAATTCCTGGGCGCGCACCGCCTCGGTAAACGCCTTCTCCACGGCTGCGCCGACGGCCTCGCCACGCGCCTGAGCGCCATGCGTCTGAGCAACGATCTTCATCGGCACCTTGCCCGGACGAAAGCCCGGCATCTTCACACTCCTGGCCATGCGCTTGAGGCGAGCATCCACCTCCTTGTCGATGTCGGCGACCGCGACGGACATTTCGATGCGGCGCTCCAGCGCGCCCCGGGCTTCCTGGTTGTTCTGCATTAAGTCTATCCTGACAATTGAAGAATCCGTCCTCGAAGGCACGACTGCCGCTCGGCAAGAAACCGAAGCAGATCGCAATGCCCGCGCGGACGCGTTGAGCGAAGGCCAAGATTCTAGCACAGCGACCGGGGCCCGCTTCCAGCCTGGACTGCACTGCCAACTGGAACACGGTTTATGCTAAAAAAAAGGAGGAACGAGGGCGGAACTCACGCCGCAGCGACGCCTCTCATGGTCAGATTCGGTACCTGCATTGCAGCAAGCCGGACGCCGCCGATAACATGACGGAAGATTTCCGTGCCGCCCGCCCTGGGCCCGCATCGGACCGCTTGGACAGGAGAGTTCCCATGACCATCTTCAATGCCTATCAGGCTCGCTTCGAGGCTGCGCGCGAGGAGGAGTTGTCGATCCAGGATTACCTGGAGCTTTGCCGCGGCGACCACTCTGCCTACGCGACCGCTGCAGAGCGCATGCTGATGGCGATCGGGGAGGCCGAACTCGTCGATACCCGCCTCGACCCGAGGCTGTCGCGCATCTTCTCGAACAAGGTACTCAAGCTCTACCCTGCTTTCCGCGATTTCTACGGTATGGAAGAGGTCATCGAGCACATCGTGTCCTATTTCCGCCACGCTGCTCAGGGGCTGGAAGAGAAGAAACAGATCCTTTACCTGCTCGGCCCGGTCGGCGGCGGCAAGTCCTCGCTCGCGGAAAAACTCAAGTACCTGATGGAGAAGATCCCGTTCTATGCCATCAAGGGTTCCCCCGTTCATGAATCGCCGCTCGCCCTTTTCGACTTCGCCGAGGATGCGCATATCCTCGAGGACGACTACGGCATTCCGCGCCGCTACCTCAACAACGTGATGAGCCCCTGGGCGGTCAAACGGCTGCAGGAATTCGGCGGTGACATCACCAAGTTCCGGGTGGTCAAGCTCAGCCCCTCCGTCTTGCGCCAGATCGCGGTTGCGAAGACCGAGCCCGGCGACGAGAACAACCAGGACATCTCGTCCCTGGTGGGTAAGATCGACATCCGCAAACTGGAGCAGTACTCGCAGGACGACCCCGACGCCTACAGCTATTCCGGCGGCCTGTGCCTGGCCAACCGCGGCCTGCTCGAGTTCGTCGAGATGTTCAAGGCCCCGATCAAGGTCCTGCACCCCTTGCTTACCGCCACCCAGGAAGGCAACTACAAGGGCACCGAAGGCTTCGGCGCGATCCCCTTCGACGGCATCGTCATGGCGCACTCGAACGAATCCGAATGGGTCGCGTTCAAGAACAATCGCAACAACGAGGCCTTCCTCGACCGCATCTACACGGTCAAGGTGCCCTACTGCCTGCGCGTGTCGGACGAGATCCGCATCTACGAGAAGCTCCTCACCCACAGTTCGCTGTCGGACGCGCCATGCGCGCCTGATACGCTGAAGATGATGGCTCAGTTCTCCATCCTTTCGCGACTGAAGGAACCGGAAAACTCGAGCATCTTCTCCAAGATGCGCGTCTATGACGGCGAGAACCTCAAGGACACGGATCCCAAGGCCAAGAGCTACCAGGAGTACCGCGACTACGCCGGCGTCGACGAGGGGATGACCGGGCTTTCCACCCGCTTCGCCTTCAAGGCCTTGTCCAAGGTGTTCAATTTCGACCATCGTGAGGTCGCCGCCAACCCGGTGCACCTGATGTACGTGCTCGAGCAGCAGATCGAGGCCGAGCTGTACGCGCCGGAAGCGGAGGCGCGCTATCTCGGATACATCAAGGAATTCCTCGCCCCGCGCTACGCCGAATTCATCGGCAAGGAGATCCAGACCGCCTACCTCGAAAGCTACTCCGAGTATGGCCAGAACATCTTCGACCGCTACGTGATCTATGCCGACTTCTGGATCCAGGACCAGGAATTCCGCGACCCGAACACCGGCGAGATTCTCAACCGGTCTGCACTCAACGAGGAACTGGAGAAGATCGAGAAGCCGGCCGGCATCAGCAACCCGAAGGACTTCCGCAACGAGGTCGTCAATTTCGTCCTGCGCGCCCGTGCCAAGCACGAGGGCCGCAATCCGAGCTGGACGTCGTACGAGAAGCTGCGCGCCGTCATCGAGAAGAAGATGTTCTCCAACACCGAGGACCTGCTGCCGGTGATCAGCTTCAACGCCAAGGCAAGCGCCGACGAGCAGAAAAAGCACCAGGATTTCGTCAACCGCATGATCGAAAAAGGCTATACCGAGAAGCAGGTCAGGCTGCTGTGCGAGTGGTACCTGCGCGTGCGCAAGTCATCTTGACGACGCGGGCAGCTGCGGCGGGGCGTACCCGAGGTGCGCCCCGCCCGTCTGCACCCTCAGCGCTCAAGGAGTAGTTCATGGTCCGCATCATCGATCGGCGGTTCGACAGCAAGAAGAAGAGCGCGGTCAACCGCCAGCGCTTCGTTCGTCGTTTCAAGCATCAGATCCGTCGCGCCGTCTCCGATGCGATCCAGGGCCGCTCTATTCGCGATCTCGACAATGGCGAGAAGGTTTCGATTCCGGCCCGCGATCTCGCCGAACCCAGCATTCATCACGGCCGCGGTGGTACCTGGGAGCAGGTGTTCAGCGGTAACGACCAGTTCTCCAGCGGCGACCTGATCAACCGCCCGCTGGGCGGTGCCGGCGGGTCGGGCAAGGGCAAGGCCAGCAACGAGGGCGAGCATGAAGACGACTTCGTCTTTCACCTGTCGCGCGACGAGTTCCTCGACCTCTTTTTCGAAGATCTCGAACTTCCGCGCCTGATTCGCACCCAGCTTGCCCGTGTCACCGAGTACAAGACCCAGCGGGCCGGATTCACCTCCGACGGGGTTCCGGCCAACATCAATATCGTGCGTTCGCTGCGCGGTGCTCTCGGACGGCGCCTCGCGCTCGGTTCGCCCTATGCCGCCCGCCTGCGCGAGCTTCAGGCCGAACTCGACGAGGCGCTCACGCGTTACGGCGAGGATAGTGAGGAGGTGCGCGCGCTGCAGGAAGAAATCGGCCTGCTGAGGGTCAAGATCGACCGCATTCCCTTCATCGATAGCTTCGACCTGCGCTACAACAACCGGATTCGTGTCCCGCGGCCGACGACGCAGGCGGTGATGTTCTGCGTCATGGACGTATCCGGCTCGATGGACGAGGAGCGCAAGGCTACGGCCAAGCGGTTCTTCATGCTGCTCTACCTGTTCCTCACCCGCACCTACGAGCACATCGACGTCGTCTTCATCCGCCACCACACGGTGGCCAAGGAAGTAGACGAGGAGGAATTCTTCCACTCGCGCGAATCCGGCGGCACCGTGGTCTCGAGCGCGCTGGTGCTGATGCGCGACATCATCCGCGAGCGCTATGCCAACGGGCAGTGGAACATCTATGGCGCTCAGGCCTCGGACGGTGACAACTGGGACAACGATTCGCCGATCTGCCGTCGCCTGCTCGACGCCGAAATCATGCCCTGGTGCCAGTACTTCGCCTATATCGAGATCACCGCGGGCGAACCGCAGAACCTGTGGCGCGAATACGAGAAGCTGATCGGCGAGCGCGAAGGCTTCGCCATGCAGCGCATCGAATCACCGGCCGACATCTACCCGGTGTTCCGTGAACTCTTCAAGAAGACCCTCGCATGAAGCGCACCTCGCTGCCCCGCTCCGCCGCCGCGCCGCGGCCCAAACCGCTGCCCACCGGCTCCGAGTGGTCGATCGAGAGCATCGAGCGCTACCACACCGAAATCGCGCGCGCAGCCCGCGCGTTCGGTCTCGACACCTATCCGGTGCAGATCGAGATCATTACCGCCGAACAGATGATGGACGCCTACGCCTCGGTGGGCATGCCGGTGAACTACCATCACTGGTCGTTCGGCAAGCAATTCCTGGCGACCGAAAAGGGCTACCGGCGTGGCCAGATGGGCCTTGCTTACGAGATTGTCATCAACTCCAACCCCTGCATCGCCTACCTGATGGAGGAGAACACCCTGCCGATGCAGGGCCTCGTCATCGCTCACGCAGCCTACGGCCACAACAGTTTCTTCAAGGGCAATTACCTGTTTCGCACGTGGACGAACGCCGACGCGATCATCGACTACCTGTTGTTCGCGCGCAATTACATCAGCAGCTGCGAAGAGCGCTACGGCGAGGAAGAGGTCGAACTGCTGCTCGACTCCTGCCATGCATTGATGAATCTCGGCGTGGACCGCTACAAGCGCCCGCCTCCGCTCTCGCTGGCGAAGGAGAAGCTGCGCCAACTCGACCGCGAGGAATACCTGCAGAGCCAGGTGAACGACCTCTGGCGGACCCTGCCCAGCCACGACGCGCGGCCCGACGACAAGGAGGAGCGCCGATTCCCGCCAGAACCGGAGGAGAACCTCCTCTATTTCGTCGAGAAGAACGCGCCGCTGCTCGAGCCCTGGCAGCGCGAGGTGGTGCGCATCGTGCGCAAGATCGCGCAGTACTTCTTTCCCCAGCGCCAGACCCAGGTGATGAACGAGGGCTGGGCCACCTTCTGGCACTACACGCTTCTCAACCAGCTCTACGACGAGGGCCTGCTCTCCGACAGCTTCATGCTGGAATTCCTCCAGTCGCACACCAATGTCGTTGCCCAGCCGCCTTACAACAGCCGCTGGTACAACGGCATCAACCCTTATGCACTGGGCTTCACGATGTGGCAGGACATTCGCCGCATCTGCGAGGACCCGACTGACGAGGACCGGCGCTGGTTCCCGGACATCGCCGGCAGCAACTGGCAGGAAACCTTCGACTTCGCGATGCGCAACTTCAAGGACGAGAGCTTCGTCGCCCAGTATCTTTCGCCCAAGGTCATGCGCGATTTCCGCATGTTCGCGGTACTCGACGACGACCGTGAGGACAAGCTCAAGGTATCGGCCATCCACGACGACACCGGTTTTCACCGCGTCCGCGACATCCTGTCCGAGCAGTACAACCTCGGTGCCCGCGAACCCAATATCCAGGTGTGGAACGTCGACCTGCGTGGCGATCGATCGCTGACCTTGCGTCACCAGCCCTACCTGCGCCGGCCGCTGGCCGAGAGTGCCGACGAGGTGCTCAAGCACCTGGCCCGCCTGTGGGGTTTCACGGTCCGGCTCGAAACGGTTGACGAGGACGGTCACGCCGAACTTGCACACGAAATTCGTAGCGACCGACGCCGCCCCTACGGCGACACCTAGACCCGCCTCGCCACGATTCCGGCCTCCGGGCCATACGCCGGCGACCGGAAACGAATGCGGGCAACGTAGAATTGCGTCTTCAACACCGGAGTCGCATTCATGTTCACGCCCGCCCAACCCATTTATCCCGTTGCCGGCATTCGCGACATCGAACGCACCCTCATTCCGAGCGCACGGCCGTCGCTGATGGAGCGCGCCGGTCGGGCCGCGGCCGAGGATGCGGTGCGGCTGATCATGGATCGCCCCGGCCCCATTCTCATCGCCTGCGGCCCCGGCAATAACGGCGGCGATGGCTTCGTCATGGCACGCCAGCTCGCACAGGCGGGGCGGGAAGTGGTCGTCGCATTCGCCGGCAATACCGCCACCCTGCCACCCGAGGCGGCAAAGGCTCACGCCGACTATCTGCATGCCGGCGGCAGCATTGTCTCCGACCTGCCGGCGGCGCCCGCAAACGGCTGGGCGCTGGTGGTCGACGCGCTGTTCGGCATCGGCCTGAAGCGCAAGATCGAGGGCCGCTTCGCCGCCTGGATCTCCACCCTCAACGCGCAGCAGACCCCGCGCATGGCGCTCGACGTACCGAGCGGGCTGGATGCCGATAGCGGCCAGCCGCTCGGCACCGCCTTCCACGCCACCCACACCACCACCTTCATCGCACTCAAGCCCGGGCTGCTAACCAACGACGGCCCGGACTACTGCGGTGAGGTCACGGTGCAGCGGCTCGACGTCGATGCGCCGGCCTGGCTGGAGCCCGCCGGGCGTGCGGTCAGCCCGGCACTGTTTCGGGACCGACTCGTACCGCGGCCGCGCAACACACACAAGGGTCGGTACGGCGACGCCGGCATCCTGGGCGGCAACGCCGGCATGGTCGGCGCGGCCCTCCTCGCCGGTCGCAGTGCCCTCTGGCTCGGAACCGGGCGCGTGTTCGTCGGCCTGCTTGACGAGCGGGGTCCCGCCGTCGACCCCGCCCACCCGGAGTTGATGCTGCGCGCGGCAAGTCGGCTTCCCGAACAGCTCAGCGCGCTGGCGGTCGGCCCCGGCCTGGGCACCGACCCCGCTGCAACGACCCTCCTCGCCGACGCGCTCGCGCGCCCCATCCCGCTGGTACTCGACGCCGACGCGCTGAACCTGATCGGCGCCGACCCCACACTGGAGTCGGCGCTGGCCGCGCGCAGCGCTCCCAGCGTGCTCACGCCACATCCGGCAGAGGCCGGCCGCATGCTGGGCACCGACACCGCAACGGTGCAGGCCGATCGTCTGGGCTCCGCACTGGAGATCGCGAGGCGCCATCGCGCCAGCGTTGTCCTCAAGGGCTGCGGCAGCATCATCGCCACCCCGGACGGACGCTGGTACATCAACAGCACGGGGCATCCCGGCATGGCCTCCGCCGGCATGGGCGACGTGCTTACCGGCCTCGTCGTCGGCCTGCTCGCGCAGGGCTGGTCGCCCGCACAAGCCCTGATCGCCGCCGTGCACCTGCACGGCGCAGCCGCCGATCGACTCGCGCGCGAGGGCATCGGCCCCATCGGCCTCACCGCGAGCGAGACCATAGACACCGCACGCGGCGTGTTCAACGCCTGGCTGCTCGAGTCGCAGCGGCCGACACGCGGGCGTTGAGCACCGTCCCGGCCATTTGGCCATTTTCGAGGCCGCAGGCTCCACCCATGCCCGATTCCAATCCACGCCTGGCGAAGGCGATATTGCAGCTGATGGGCGCGCTCTTCATGTTCGTGCGGCTCGACGCCACGACCAGGCACCTTGGCCAGACCTACGCGGTACCGATGCTTGCCTGCGACACCCGCCTCTAGCCCGCGGTGTCCGGCGCCCGCCGCCTGCGGCCCGCCAGGCGGCCGAGCACGCCGGTGGCAAGGCCCGTGCCGAGCAGGATGATCCCGCAGCCCAACAGCATGCGCCACGTCACCACTTCGTCGAGGAAGGCAGCGCCCCACATCATGCCGAACACGGGGATGAGGAAGGTCACGGTCACCGTTCTCGCCGGGCCCACGCTCGCCATCAGACGAAAGAACAGCACATAGGCCAAGCCGGTGCAGACGACCGCGAGGACGATGACGGCCAGCCATACCGACGCCGTTGGCGAGCGCTCGGGCCAGGAGCCGATCGCCGGCCCCAGCAGGATCAGCGCGGCAAAGACCTGGCTGCCGGTCGCCGTCACCATCGGCGCGACACCGGTCAGAAATCGCTTCGTCAGGCTGGCCGCCACGCCGTACGAGAAAGTCGCGCCCAGACAGGCCAGGACCGCCCAGCCGTTGCCTCCGGGCTTGAACGAGGCCTGCTCCCACACCAGCACCACGACGCCGATCACGCCGATCAGCATGCCTGTGAGCGCGGCGGGGGTGAGCCTGTCCTTCAGCCACAGCCATGCCACGAGCGCCGTAAACAGGGGCGTTGTGGCATTTACGATCGAGGCGAAGCCCGCGGTCACCGACATCAGGGCCCAGCCATAGAAGACGAAGGGCATCGCCGAGGCGAACAAGCCCACCACCGCCAGCGCTCGCCAGTGCTCCAGCAGGCGACCGACACCGCCCCGCATCGCCAGAATCGGCAGCAGCACCAGTGCGGCCAGTCCGACGCGAAGCTCCATGAGGGCGAACGAGCCGAAGGCCGGCGCGGCGATCCGCATCAGCAGAAAGGAACCGCCCCAGATGGAGGCCAGCAGCAGCAGGTCGGTGAGGTCGCGCGTCTTCATGTTGTCCCGTTCGATGGCGTTGCGCATCGGGCCCTTGAGCGCGCCCGCATCACCACCGCCATTCTCGCGCATGCGCGACCTTCGTGCCCTCCGGAAACGGGCATGAAATTCGGGTCACCGGTCCGACCCGGCCATCGCCATGGCCATGATGCTAGAATCGCCGGCTCCACGAACCGCCCGGGCCGATAAATGCTATCCGAACAGCTCCGCGTCGAAATCCAGCGCAATGTCGCCGCCTCGCTCGCGGAAGACGTCGGCACCGGCGACCTTACGGCACGCCTGATTGCGGCAGACACCGAGGCCAGGGGCCGCGTCATCACCCGAGAGGATGCCGTCATCTGCGGCACGGCCTGGTTCGATGCCGCCTTCGCCGCCCTCAGTCCGGCAGCGAGCGTGACCTGGCATGTCCGGGACGGCGATGAAGTCGAGGCCGGGCAGGTTCTGTGCGACATCGTCGCGCGCGCCCAGGTCCTGCTCACCGCCGAACGCACGGCGCTGAACTTCCTCCAGCTGTTGTCGGGCACGGCCACCGTCACGCGCCGCTTCGTCAATGCCGTCGCGGGCACCCGCGCAAAGATCGTCGATACGCGCAAGACCCTGCCCGGCCTGCGCCTGGCGCAGAAGTTCGCCGTAGGCGTCGGCGGCGGCACCAATCATCGTGTCGGCCTCTACGACGGCATCCTGATCAAGGAGAATCACATCATCGCCGCCGGCGGCATCCGCGAGGTGGTGGAAGAGGCCCGCATCATTGCGCCGTCGAACGTGTTCATCGAGGTCGAGGTCGAGGACCTCGACCAGCTCCAGGAGGCCCTCGACGCCGGGGTAAGGATGGTGCTGCTCGACAACATGAGCCTGGAGCAGATGCGCGAAGCGGTGCGCATCACCGGCGGCCGCGCCGAACTCGAAGCTTCCGGCGGTGTGAGCCTGGAGAAGGTTCGCGCCATTGCCGAGACCGGCGTCGATCGCATCTCGATCGGGGCGCTGACCAAGGACGTCCGCGCGCTCGACCTCTCGCTGCGCCACGTCGAGGAATGAGCGCGGCGCGCTCGTCTGCGCCCTAAGTGAGCCTGCGCTTCAGGTAGTCGAGCACATCGGCGAGCGTCACCAGCCGGCCGTAATCCGACTCCGGGATGTCGACCTTCACCACCTGGTTGAGGCCGATGAGAAAATTCAGCCAATCCATGGAATCGAGATCCACCTGCCGGCGCAGCGGGCGGTCGTCGCGCAAGTCACTGGCATCCACCTCCGGCGCGACGGACTGCAGGGTCGCGATTACCGTGTTGCGAAGTTGTTCGTCGTTCATTCCTGGCCCCTCCCGTCCCTCGCTGGCCGTCAGAGATCCTGCGGCTGTTGCAGCAGTTCGCGCAGCTCGGCAAGGAACAGCGCGCCGCGATGCCCATCCGATACGCGGTGATCGGCCGCAAGACTGGCCGTAACGGTGGGCATGACGCACAGCTCGCCGTCCTCGACCCATGGCCGCGGTGCGGCCAGCCCGAAGCCGACCAGGGCCACCTGCGGCGGGTGGATCACGCCGACCACGGCCTCGACCCCCTGCTCGCCCAGGTTGGTGAGGGTGATCGTGGCGTCGGTGAGCTCGGAGCTGCGCAGCGAACCCGCCCGCGTGCGCTTCACCAGGTCGGCGAGCTCGCGCATCAGCTGCTCCAGCGGCTTGCGCTCGGCGTCGTGCACGGCGGGCGCGATCAGACCGCCCTGGCGCAGCGAGATGGCGACGCCGACATGCGCCGCGTCGACCGGCTCGAATCCGTCGTCGCGGAAATAGCCGTTCATCTCCGGGTACTTCTTCACCGCGCGCGCCACCGCCTTGATCTGCAGCACGGCAAGGAGCATCCGCGCGGCGATCGGTCGCCCCTTGTTGACCTCCGCCAGCCACTGCTGCGCGTGCGCCAGCGGAATCGTCTCGAGCAGGTAATAGTGCGGGATCTCGCGCTTCGAACGACTCATTGCCGCGCCGATCGCCCTGCGCGTTTCGGCCTGGCGATCGGCGGCCGGGACCGGGCGCCGCGCCTGACCCGCTGGCACGGCGGGGGCGGCGGCCGGCCCGGCCGCTGCGGCCCGCTCCACGTCGGCCAGGGTCACCGCGCCGTCGGCCCCCGTGCCGATGAGGGCGACGCTGTCCACGCCCAGCGCCTCGGCCCTGCGCCGCGCTGCCGGCGAGATGCGCTTGCGCGCCGTGCTTGCCGCAGGTTTCTGCGCCTGCGGTGCGGCTGGGGCCATTTCGCCCGGTTCGAGCAGGGTCGCCAGCACCGTCCCCACGGGAATCCTCTCGCCGGGCCGAACCAGCAGGGCGTGCACCGTGCCCTTGTGCCAGATCTCCACGTCCACTGCGGCCTTGGAGGTGTCCACGACCGCAACCACCTGGCCCTTGCCGACGCTGTCGCCGGGCCTGACGAGCCACTCGAGCAGTTTGCCCTCTTCCATGTCGGCGCCGAGCGACGGCAGCTTGAACTCAAACATTGAGCACCGACCTCACTGCGGCGACGATCTTCGACACCTGCGGCAGGGCCGCCTCCTCCAGGTGCCTGGCGTAGGGTATCGGCACCTCCTCGCTGCACACCCTGGCGACCGGCGCATCGAGCTCGTAGAAGCAGTCCTCGACGATGCGCGCCACAACCTCGGCCGCCAGGCTTCCGCTCTTCCAGCACTCGTCCACCACCACCGCCCGATGCGTCTTGCGCACCGAAGCCGCAATCGTTTCTGCGTCGAGCGGCCGCAACACCCGCAGGTCAACGACCTCGACATCGACCCCCTCGGCTGCCAGCTCGTCGGCCGCCTGCAAGGCCTTGGACAGGCAGCCAGCCCAGGCGAACACGCTGACCTGGGCGCCGGCCCTGCGTATCGCCGCACGGGCGATGTCGCAGCGCCAGTCGTCAGGGAGTTCAGCCTCGAGGTTGTAGAGCTGCGCGTGCTCGAAGATCACCACCGGGTCGGGATCGGCCAGCGCCGGCCGGAGCATGCCGCGGGCGTCGCCGATTGTCGCCGGCGCGAGCACGCGAATACCGGGAATGTGGGCGTACCAATTCTCCAGGCTGTGGGAGTGCTGGGCCGCGAGCTGGCGGCCCGCTCCGGTGGCCATGCGCACGACCAGGGGTACGGACAGTTGTCCGCCCGACATGTGCCGCAGAAGCGCCGCGCTGTTCACGATCTGGTCCAGCGCCAGCAGGCTGAAGTTCACCGTCATCACCTCGACGATCGGCCGCATCCCGCCAAGCGCAGCGCCGACGCCCGCGCCGACGAAACCGAGTTCGGACAAGGGCGTATCGCGGATGCGCTCGGGGCCGAACTCCTCCAGGAAGCCTCTGGACACCGCATACGTGCCCCCATACCGACCCACATCCTCGCCCATCAGGAAGACACGCGGGTCGCGCTCCAGCGCCTCGTGCAGGGCGGCGCGCATGGCTTCGCGATAACTCATCTTCATGCGCCGGCTCCAGGGGGCGAGTAAACATCTTCGAGCAGGGCGGACACGGGCTCGCGGTCGGCCGCTGCGGCGAAGGCCACTGCCTCGTCGACCTCCACGCCGACTTCGGCATCGAGCGCGAGGAACTGCTTTTCGGTGAGCTGCCTCGCCGCCTTTAGCCTCGCCGACAGGCTGTGAATGGGACCACGTTCCTTCCACTTCTCGACCTCGGCCTTGTCCCGGTACAACTCGGGGTCGAACATCGAGTGCGCACGAAAGCGGTAGGTCTGCAGTTCGAGGAAGACCGGGGCACCGCCATCGCGCACCTGCTGCGCGGCCTTGGCGGTGGCCGCGAAGACCTCGCCGACGTCCATCCCATCGGCGCGGAACGTCGCCATGTCGTAGCTTGCGGCCTTGACGCAGAGATCGACCTGGGACTCCGAGCGCGCCAGCGCCGTACCCATCGCATAGAGGTTGTTCTCGCAGCAGAACAGCACCGGCAGCTGCCACAGCGCGGCCAGGTTCATCGCTTCGTGGAACGCGCCCTCGGCCATTGCGCCCTCGCCGAAGAAGCAGACGCTGACGCGCTTGATGCCCTGCATCTTGTCCGCCAGCGCCAACCCCGCCGCCAGCGGAAGCCCACCGGCGACGATCGCATTGCCTCCATAGAAGCGTCGCGTCGCGTCGAAAAGGTGCATCGAGCCGCCGCGACCGCGCGAACAGCCGCTCACCTTGCCGAACATCTCGGCCATGATCGCCTTCATCGGCACGCCGCGCAGCAGCGCATGGCCGTGTTCTCGATAGGTGGCGACGACATTGTCTTCGGCATCGAGCGCATGCACGGCGCCGGTGGCACAGGCTTCCTCGCCGATGTAGAGGTGCAGGAAGCCGCGGATCTCACCCTCGCCGTAGAGTTCGGCGCACTTCTCCTCCATGCGGCGGATGCGCAGCATGTCCTTGAGCAGGCGCAGTGCGAGCGCCTTATCGAGCGATGGAGCTGCAGACTTGCGTTTTGCGCTCATGCGCCGGCCTCCAGGGTCGAGGTGTCGCCTTCGGGCAGGCCGAGTTCGCGCGCCTTCAGCAGCCGGCGCATGATCTTGCCGCTGCGCGTGCGCGGCAGCACCGGAAGGAAGTCGATCTCCTTCGGCGCCACCGCAGCGCCGAGGCGCGTGCGTGCATGACCGAGCAGTTCGCGGCGCAGGGCCTCGTTCGCCTCGAAGCCCTGCTTGAGCGACACGAAGGCCTTGACCACCTCGCCGGCCATGTCGTCGGGCTTGCCGATGACGCCCGCCTCGGCCACGGCAGGGTGCTCCATCAGCGCGCTCTCCACCTCGAAGGGGCCGATCAGGTGACCGGACGACTTGATGACATCGTCGGCGCGGCCGACGAACCAGTAGTAGCCGTCGGCATCGCGCCGTGCCAGGTCGCCGCTCAGGTACCAGTCACCGGCGAAGCACTTGCGGTAGCGCGGCTCGTTGTCGAGGTAGCCGCGCAACATCGACGGCCAGCCCCGCCGCAGCGCGAGTTCGCCCTCGGTGTCGGGCGCAGTCAATTCTTCGACCGAACCGTCATCGCGCTGGCGCACGATGGCGGCTTCGATGCCCGGCAGGGGCAGGCCCATCGAGCCGGGCTTGATGTCCAGGCCCGGCATGTTCGCGATCATGATGCCGCCGGTCTCGGTCTGCCACCAGTTGTCATGGATGGGATGACCCAGCGCATCCAGCCCCCACCACACCGCCTCCGGATTGAGCGGCTCGCCGACGCTGGCGACGAATCTCAACCTGGGGAAGCGGTATTTCCGTGCCAGCTCGACTCCGGCCTTCATGAGCATGCGAATGGCGGTGGGCGCGGTGTACCAGACGCTGACCTGCTGTGCCTGCAGGATCCGGTACCAGCGCTCGGCGTCGAAGTCGCCCTCGTCGATAATAGAGGTGACGCCGTGCAACAGCGGCGCAATGATGCCGTAGGACGTACCGGTCACCCAGCCGGGATCGGCCGTGCACCAATAGATGTCGTCCGGATGCAGATCGAGCGCGTAACGTCCGGTCGCCCAGTGCGTCGTAACCGCCGCATGCACGTGCATCGCGCCCTTGGGCGTGCCGGTGGTGCCGCTGGTGAAGTGCAGGAGGGAGAGGTCCTCGGGCTGCGTGGCGACGGTTTCGAAGGCATCGGATGCCTCGTCCATCAGTTGCCCGAGATCGTGCGTGCCCTCGATCCGGGTGGGCGCGCCGTCCTCGGCCACGAGCAGGACATGGCGCAGCGTCGGCAGCCGGGCGCGGATCTTCGCCACCTTACGCTCGTATAGCAGATCCGTGGTCACCAGCACCGCGCCCTTGCCGAGATTGAAACGGGTCGCGATCGGTTCCGGGCCGAAGGCCGAAAACAGTGGCGAAACGACCGCGCCGATCTTGAGACTTCCGAGGACGGCGACGTACAGTTCCTGAATGCGCCCGGTGAGCACGAAGACCGTCTCGCCGCGGCGAACGCCCAAGCCCTGCAACAGGTTGGCAAAACGGTTGGTGAGGCGGGAGAGCTGGCCGAAACTGAGGTTGCGTTCGCCCCGGCTGCCGAGAAAGCGGAAGGCGACATGGTCGCGCCCTGCCCCCCGGGCATGGCGCTCGACCGCTTCGTAGGCGATGTTCAGGCCGCCGCCGGGCAGCCCGGCCAGTTCGCCCTGCGCGTCCGCCCAGGAGAAATCGCGGCAGGTGCCGGCGTAGTCGTCAAGGTGAGGGCGCACCGCATGATCGGCAGGCGTCTTGTGGATGATGGCCGATCGGTGCATTGCCCCTCACTCCCTCTGTTTGCGTTCCCCAACCCTCAGTAAAGGCAGCACATGGGCGCGAGTCAAACCGGATACGGCCGCTGTCTCGCCAAAAACGGGCGCGATCGGCGCGGGCCAGGCGCCGGGCGCGACCAGGGGCGTTATCCTGTCACCTGCACTCCCGATCCACTTCCTGCTGACGGTCCGACCCATGTCCGACTCCAATACTGCAGCGTTTGCGCGCTGGCCCAATGTGCCGGCGTGTTACGGCTGGCTTTCGCTCGACCGCCGCGGCGGCTGGCGGCTCCAGGGTGAGCCGGTGACCCATCCCGGTCTGCTTGCCTTCATGAATGCCCACTACGGCGCCGACAGCGGCGGCAACTGGCTGGTCAACAACGGTCCCCAGCGCGTCTTCGTCGCGCTCGCCTACACGCCCTTGATCTACCGCCTGCAGCCGGATGATTCGCTGATCACGCACACCGGAGCAAGCCATGCCGGGGCCGAGGCCGTGATGATGGACGAGGAGGGAAATGTCCTGCTGGTCACCGCGGACGGTGTCGGCCTGCTCGATGACCGCGACCTGACCGGGTTCATCGAACAATGCCGCGCGGCCGACGGCAGCCCGGCCAGTGACGAAGCGCTGCTGCAACTCATGTCGGGCGCTTCCAGCGTATCGTGGCGCGGACTCGAGCTCGAGCCGGTGAAGCGCGCCCAGGTGCCTGCGCGTTTCGGTTTCGAGCCCGATCCGCAGCCCTGAATCGCGCTGCGAGCGCAATGGTCACAGCCACTTTCCGCTTCTACGAAGAGCTAAACGACTTCCTCGCCCCGCAACGGCGCCAGGGCGAGTTCGAAGCGCAGTGTGCCCGCGCGGCGACGGTGAAGCACATGATCGAGGCGCTCGGAGTGCCGCACACCGAGGTCGAACTCGTGCTGGTGAATGGCGAATCGGTGACTTTCGACCACCTGCTTCGGGACGGCGACCGCGTGGCCGTGTATCCGACATTCGAGGCGCTCGACATCACGCCGCTACTGCGCGTGCGCGAACACCCGCTGCGGCACACGCGTTTCGTCGCCGACGCCCATCTGGGCGGACTTGCCCATCTGCTGCGCTTGACCGGCTTCGACACCCTGTACGACAACAATTTCGCCGATGCCGAGATCGAGGCCATCGCCGCGCGCGACGGCCGTATCGTCCTCACCCGCGACCGCGAACTGCTCAAGCGCCGCACGATCACGCACGGCTGCTTCGTCCATGCGCTGAAGTCCGCGCAGCAGTTGCATGAAATCTTCGAACGCCTCGACCTCGCCCGCAGCGCACGGCCGTTCACCCTGTGCCTCGAATGCAACGCGCCGCTGCGCGAGGCCGACAAGGCGGAGATCGAAGACCGGCTGCCACCACGGGTGCGGGCACAGCATCAGCGCTTCACCACCTGCGACCAGTGTGGCCGCGTGTTCTGGGAAGGCTCCCACTGGAAGCGCATGCGGGCGCTCGTGGACGAACTCCACCTGCCCGAGTGACAGGCCCTGCGGCGCCGCGCATGCGCCGGCGGCTCAGTGGTGCCAGTGCGCTTCGCCGAAGTGCGCGTGACCGGCGCTGTCCATCAGCGACATGAAGTCCTTGCCGCTCATCTGGATGAGCTGCTCGTGGTCACCCGCTTCGAAGTAGATCTCGTTCTCCGCGGCGAGGCTGTCGTCCACGATCATCCGCATCCCGTAGGCTGCGCCGACGGGCGGCACGGCGCCCGGCTCGCAATCGTCGAACATACGCTCGAGATCGCGTTCGGATGCAAGGCGCAAGCGGCACTTGAGTTCCTTGCCGAGCTTGCCGAGCTGCACATGATGACTGGATGGCAGCACTGCCATCAGGTAGCCGGAGTCGTCTTCGAGCACGACGGATTTTGCCAGGGCCTGACTGGGAACCTTGGCCAGATGCGCGGTCTGCATGCTGTTGTGTGAGTGCGGATGCGTCAGCACGTCGTAATGCAGCCCGCGCTGGGCCATGTAGTCCTGAACTTTCGACGCGATTGCCATGATGGTGCTCCCGAGCTTGAGATTTCGGGGACTCTTGTCCTTGTTGCCCCGAACGCGGGATCGAAACTGCAATCCCATCCTCCTCCCTGCGGCAGCCCCCGCAGTATCGCCGCCGCGCGACGTCGGGGTAAGCTGTCTTCAGCCGTCGGTTCGTACCCCTCGGGCGCGACATGCCTCTCGACCCTAATCAGACCCGCTCGGCAATGAATCGTTTCACCGCGTCGACGTCCGGGGCCATCACCTCGACGCGCTGCGGCAGCTTCTCGATGCCTTCGAGGTCGGCCGGCCGTTCGGGCTCGCGACCGAGCGCTTCGCGGATGGTCTCGGCGAACTTCACCGGCAGGGCCGTTTCCAGCACCAGTACCGGGACCCCGCTCGGCACGCTGGCGGCACACTCCCAGGCCACCTTCACGCCATCGGCCGTATGGGTGTCGATCATGACGTCGAAACGCTCGAAAACCGCGCGGATGGTGGCGAGGCGGTCGGCATGGCTGCTGCAGCCCGAAACGAAGCCGAAGTCGGCGAGGGCGGCGAAATACGGCGTCCGCGACAGATCGAAGGCCTGCCCGGCGTCGACCAGCTTCCACAACTCCGCCACCTTGGCCGCATCACGACCGACGAGGTCATACACAAAGCGTTCGAAATTCGACGCCTTGGAGATGTCCATCGACGGGCTCGAGGTGACATGGGTCTCGGCCGCCTTGCGCGGACGATAGATCCCGCTGCGGAAGAACTCGTCGAGCACATCGTTCTCGTTGGTGGCGAGAATCAGCTTTGCCACCGGCAGGCCCATCATTCGCGCGATGTGGCCGGCGCAGATGTTGCCGAAGTTGCCCGAGGGCACGCAGAACGCGACCTTTTCGTCGTTCGAACCGGTCGCTTCGAAATAGCCCTTGAAGTAGTACACGATCTGCGCCGCGACCCGCGCCCAGTTGATGGAATTGACCGCGCCGATCTTGTGCTTCGCCTTGAACACATGGTCGTTGGAGACCGCCTTCACAATGTCCTGGGCGTCGTCGAACATGCCGGTGACGGCGATGTTGAAGATGTTGTCGTCCTGCAGCGAGTACATCTGTGCGCGCTGGAATGCGCTCATCTTTCCGTGTGGCGACAGCATGAAGACCCGCACGCCGTGCTTGCCGCGCATGGCGTATTCGGCCGCCGATCCGGTGTCGCCCGAGGTCGCACCGAGGATGTTGATGGTTTCGCCGCGCTGCGTCAGCACGTACTCGAAGAGATTGCCGAGCAGTTGCATCGCCATGTCCTTGAAGGCGAGCGTGGGGCCGTTGGAGAGTTCGAGCAGGCCGAGCCTGCCCGGCTCCAGCCAGCGCACCGGCGTGATCGCCGCGGCGTCGTCGCCGGCCCGGGCATGGCAATAGACCTCGGCCGTATACGTCTTGTCGCAGATTGCCTTGAGGTCGGCTGCGGGGATGTCGGTGATGTACTTCGACAGGATCGCAAAAGCCAGCTCGGCGTAGGACAGGGGGCGCCAGGCGTCGAGTTCGGCGTGCGTCACCTGCGGATAGCTTTCGGGAAGATAGAGCCCGCCATCGGGCGCCAGGCCACCGAGCATGATGTCGCAGAACTCGGGATTCACGGGCTGGCCGGCATGGCCGCGGGTTGAGATGTACTTCACGGAACAGTCCTCGGTATCGGCAGGTTTCGACACGCCTTGCAGCGCAAGACCGCGATTCTAACGAATGCGGAGCCTGAATCGGGCGTTTCGGCAACAAGCCGGGCACGCCGCCATGTCTCGCGCCGGCCCATGCCCTGGTTTGCCCCCCTTACCCGACTTGCGCCGATACAATGCTGGGGACATGACCACAGTCGGGAGACGAACATGAGCCTCGGAAACATCCTCGGGCAGATTCTGCAACAAGGCATGGCCAGCCAGAGCCGTTCCCGTCTGGAACATACCGTAGGGGCCGGCGGCCTGGGTGATCTGCTCGGCGGCATGCTGGGAGGCGGGGCTGGTGGAAGCGGCGCGGCGGGCCGCGGCCTCGGCGATCTGCTGGGTTCAGCGATGGGCGGCGGCGGGGCCCGCAGCGGTCAAGGCGCTGGCGGGCTGGGTGATCTGCTCGGTGGCTTGCTCGGAGGGCAGGCCGGCGGACGCGCCGCCGGCGGGGGCGGCCTGGGAGACCTGCTCGGCAGCGTGCTGGGCGGCGGCACTGGCGGACGATCCGGGAGCAACAGCCTGGGTGGCAACGGCATGGCGCTTCTTGCAACCGTGGCGATGGCCGCCCTCAAGAACTGGACCGCCTCACGCGGCGGAGCAGTCGGCCTGACGGCCGACGTATCCGGCATCCCGCACGAGGACGTCGCCGCGCTCACCGCGCCGGAAACCGAGGCACTGGTGCTGCGGGCAATGATCTCGGCCTCGAAGGCCGACGGCGAGGTGGACGAGGCGGAAGTGCAACGGGTCGTCGGCAGGATCGACGACGACGGCGTCACGCCGCAGGAAAAGCAGTTCATCGTCGATGAACTGCGGCGCCCCCTGGACCTGCAGGCATTGGTGTCGGCAGTGCCGAACGAGGCCGTCGCGGCGCAGATATACGGCGCGTCCCTGCTGGCGATCGACCTCGACACGGCGGCCGAAATCGCCTACCTGCGGCAACTCGCGCAGGGCCTCGGCCTGGACGCCGGTACGGTCGCCCGTCTGCACCAGATTACCGGCGCGCCGGCGAT
>JBFGZP010000016.1:0-21497 GCA_041586695.1 Thauera sp. | reverse complement strand
TGCATGCTGCTGTCGAACGGGATCAGGGTGTGATCGAGGTCGAACAGCGCGAGCCGCAGCGGCTCAGACACCGGCCACGGCCTCGCCGACGACCAGCCGCGCGTCGAGCGCACCGCGCAGCGCATTGCACACGACGATGCGCTCGGCCCGTGCCAGGTCTTCACGGCGAATCGAAGCCTCGCGTGCCGACCAGCCGGGGTCGGCGAGCAGCACGCTGCGCATCACCCCGGGCAATGCTCCGGCGGAAACGGGGGGTGTGAGCCAGCGCCCGTCGAGCAGCACGAAGACGTTGCTGCGCCCGCCTTCGGTCAGCAGTCCGTCGCGGTTGAAGAACAGCAGGTCGAAGGCGCCCCGCCGCGTCGCCTCGGCGACGGCCAGGTCGTAGCGGCGCCGCAGGGTGGTCTTGTGGCGCAGGAAGGGATCCTCGCCGTCCACCGGGTCCCTCGCCAGCAGGACCGCGGCCGGCCGCTCGCCGAGCGGATCGAGCGGCGCGACGACGATATCGAAGCGCCCGTCCTTGTGCAGGGCGAGTCGGACTCGCGATGCAGCGCCCGGCGGCAGTTGCAGGCATTGTGCAGCGAGGGCGCGGGCGATCTGCGTGCCGTCACAGTCGAAGTCGAGCTCCTCCGCGCTCGCCGCAAGCCTCGCGAGGTGACGGTCGAGGTTGCGAACGCCGTCGTCGCGGGTGGCGAACATGGTCTCGAAGAGCTCGAAGCCGGGATCGAGCCCGGTGAGGAAGCGGGCCTTGAGGAGGCACTCCTCGTATTCCTCCCCGGCCCGACTGTCGATGACGATGCCGGCGCCCACGCCCATCCGCCCCGGACGCAGGCCGTCGGGGCCGGCCGCGCCGCCCAGCGTCAGGGTGCGAATCGCCACCGACAGGCAGAAGTCGCCGCAGGCGGCGTCCGGCCGATCGGCGCCCGGGGCATCGATCCAGCCGATGCTGCCGGTGTACAGGCCACGTGGCGTCGACTCGAGCTCGGCGATGATCTGCATCGTGCGGTGTTTGGGCGCGCCGGTGATCGAGCCGCAGGGAAACAGCGCCCGCAGCAATTGGGCGAAGCCGGTCGCCTCGGGAAGCTCGGCCTCGATGCTCGAGGTCATCTGGAACAGCGTCTGGTAGGGCTCGATCGAGAACAGCTGCGGTACGCGTACGCTGCCGGTGCGTGCGATGCGGCCCAGATCGTTGCGCAGCAGGTCGACGATCATCAGGTTCTCGGCGCGGTTCTTGGTGTCCTCGCTCAGCATGCGCGCGATCTCGCTGTCGCCCTCGGCCATGCGCGCGCGCGAGGCCGTGCCCTTCATCGGTCTCGCGAGCAGCTTGCCGCCGACATTGCGCAGGAAGAGTTCGGGAGAGCACGACAGCACGTGGGTCGGCCCGGGATCACCGGGCGGCAACGCGATGAAGGCGCCGAACGCAACCGGCTGCCGGGCGCGCAGGCGTCGGTAGAGGCTTGCCGGGGTGCCGAAGGTACCGAAGTCGAGCCGGTAGGTGTAATTGACCTGGTAGGTTTCACCCTCGCCGATGGCGGCGTGGATGCGTCCTATCGCTCGATGGAATGCGCTTCGATCGACGCTCGGGTGGACACGGAGCACACCGGCAGGGGCCGGGCCGGGCATCGACACCGCGTCCGGCGCGGCACGCTCGTGCGCCTCCAGCCAGGCATCGACGGCCGCGGCGGACAAACACTGCAGGCGGTCGAAGACGAGGAAGCGCAGCGCCCCGCGATCGGCCGCCGCGAGTCGATCGTCGCCGGCGTGCATCAGGCGCGCGCCCCATTCGTAATCGGCCAGCATTACGACGTGAAGGCCGCCACGGATGTCGGCTTCGGCGGCGGCCCAGACGGCGTCGAGTGCCGTGGGCTCGTCGCAGCGATGCTCGCGGACGAACCCGGTGTACAGCCGGCTCGAGGGCCGCTCCGCCGTCGCGGTGCAGTCGTCGAGCAATGCGAAGCAAGCCATCCCGCCCTGCTGCATGGTCACGAAGCGCGCCGGGCGATCAACTCCAGTCGTCCAGGTCGTGCTTGATCGTCTGCCGGTTGGCGATCAGCTCCTCCAGGCTCGGTTGGTTGTCGAGCGCGCGCCGGATCGCAAGCTTGGTCGCCTCGTAGTTGGTGCGGTACATGTCCTTCTTGTCGAGATTCGGATCCTTCGCACAGCGCGGGTCGATCCACACCAGGCTGATGATGCACAGATCGTTCGCCACGTCGCGCGGGATGATGCCGTCGATCACGCAGTCGAGCACGGCATCTGCGGTCGCCGACTGCACGACGCCGCCGAACAGCTCGATGTTGGCCGAATCCTTCAGCGTCACCTTGGGCACCGTGATCGTGGCCGGGCGCACCAGCTGGTTGCAGGCGCGAATGGCGAACATCGCCGTGTGACCCTTGCTCTGCGCCATCATGTTGGCGAAGGCCTGCCCGACCGGGCCGTCGGTGCGACCGATCAGGATCTCGGGCATGGCGTCGGTGAACTGGCCTTCGGCCGCCAGGACCGTCGCCTCGCCGGCGTGAAAGACGTACTTGTTGGTCATGAGACCTCCGCAAGAAGTTTTCGAAGTCCCTGCTCAGTCGGGGATCAGCCATTCTCCCCTGCCGTCCGCGGCAAGGTCGCCGACCAGCCGCCGCGGCGCACGCGCGGGCAGCGCGCCGAACGGCCCGCCATGATAAGCCAGGCTGCGCGACAGCAGCGCCCAGAACACCCCGATGTCGTGCGTCGTGGGCGCGAAGGTCGCCGGCAGCGCGGGTTTCCCGGCGGCGAAGACCAGTGTGCCGCGGCGCATCAGGTAAGCGCAGTGCTGCCCGACCTGCCCGCCCAGCGCGATCGTGCCCGCCACCATGCGCGAGGCGAGGAAATCTCCCGCATCGCCGAAGATCACCGCTGTGCCGCGGCGCATGCGGTCGCCGAAGCGTGCACCGGCGTGACCACGCACGACGAAGCTGCCGCCGCGCATGCCGTCCATGCTGCCGGGCAGTGCGCTCGCAGCGTAATCACCGACGTTGCCGCCGACCTCCAGGCGCCCGCCCGCCATCTCGCAGGCGGCGAGGAGCCCGGTGTTGCCGCTGACGAGCAACTCGCCCGACACCAGTTGGGCGCCGGCATAGTCGCCCGCATCCCCTTCCAGCCGGATACGCCCGCCGTCCATGGCGCGACCGATACCGTCGAAGCGCGACAGATCGCCTTCGAACACCAGCTCCGGCGTTTCGGCGCTTGCGGCGGTGATATCGAACAGGTCGCCGAGCGCCAGCTTGTCCTTGCCGTGCCAGACGGTCTGCCGTGCGAGACCGATCGTATCGTGCTCCTGTGCCGGGACCGGCGCGACCCCGGCCAGTTCCACCCGCAAGCGGGGCTGCGCGCGCAGGCGCAGGCAGAAGCTCGTGCTCATGCCGCGCCCTCCCCGCCGATGATCCGGTGCAGACCAAAGAGGAAGGGACCGAGCTTGCCGCCGTAGTTGCCGGCCGAGATCCGCAGCACCCCCGCCGCGGCACCGCGTGCCACGACGGCCTCCATCCCCGCGCGCATCGCCGCCGACACGTCGGCCTCGGTGAGGCCGTCGATGACGATCTCCATCACGCTCCCCACTTCCAGCGTCAGCTCTGTCCTGGCCGCGAGCGGAACGAGGGCTGGACAAAACGCGTCGTTGGTCGATGCGCTCAGCGCCGCATACTTGCTGCCGATCTTCGAGCCCGAGCGCACGACGCCGCCCGGGAAGGGCATGATCACGCCCGGCACCGCGCGCATCGCGGCGACGCCGGCTTCGGCTGCCGCCAGGGCAGCGTCGGTGTCGCGTGCGAGGATCAGCAGATTGCCGCCGCCGACTGCCTTCACCAACGGGGTGGTCTCCTCGGCCACGAATTCGCCGTCCATCACCGGCACGCGCCAGTAACGCGTGCCGTCGATCATCTTGGATATCTGCCAGCCGTCGCCGAAGAAGCGCAGGTTCTTCCCCAGCGCGATCGGCTCACCCGCGCTCAGCCCGGCGAAGATCGCGGTGGTCGGGCAGGTCAGCACGCACTGCCCGACCCGGCGCTCGAGTTGCCTGGCGAGTTCCTTGCTGGACATCGCGAACAGCAGCACCGCGATTCCGGGGCGACCATCCGGCGTCTCGTCGGCCGGCAGCACGCGCTCGATGCCCGCCTCGCAGCCGCAGGCGATCACCGAGGTGGCGAAGCCGGTCATCGCGATCACCGCATGCTGCGCCCAGATCGCATTGTGCGCGGTGACGATCACCCGTGTCGCCCGCATCGGAAAGGCCTCGGCGAAGGTGTCGTCGATCAGCACGCCATTGCGCTCCATGGGGCGGGAGGCGCTCGCGCTCATGCTCGCGCGCTCTTGCCGTGGAGCTGGCAGCTGTGCAGTGCGCCGCCATTGGCGCAGGAACACAGCTCGTCCTTGCTGATCTTCGCGTGGCGATAGTCGAGCGCAAGATGATCCTGGCTGTATTTCGCCAGGGTGCGCTCGATCGCGGGATCGAAGGCCGGCTCGATGAAGTGCGTGCCGCCGGTCGGCACGGCCTCGATACGCCCCCGCCTGGCGACCAGAAGCCCATCCTTGAAGACATACTCGGGCGCGGTGAACATCGCCTCGCGGTCGACATCCTCGCGATACACGGCGATATCGGCCGCGGCACCGGCGCCGAGCTGACCGCGGTCGCTCAGCCCGAGCAGCCGCGCCGGCGCGGCCCGCGTCATGATGGCGATCTCGTACAGGCTCAGTTCCCGCCCGATCTCGCGCAGTTCGACCGTGGCTGCGACGTCCGGATGCAGCTTCGCGAGTTGTTCGTCGCGGAAAGACTTGTCCATCAACAGCCTGATCAGGTGCGGGTAGCTGGTGAAGGGGCCGCCGTTGGGGTGGTCCGTCGTCAGCACGACGCGCCAGGGGTCCTCCATCAGCAGGAAGATCTCGAGTCCGATCGCCCACTGCAGCGCATTGACGAAGCTTTGCTCGCGGTAGCGAAAGGGCACGACGCCGCAGCCGGCATCGCATTCGATGTCCGCACCGACGAACTTGCGCGGACTTCCCAGGTCGGCGTTGGCGATCTGGCGCATGGTGTCGCCGGAGGCCGTGACGGTCTGGCCGAAGATGATCTGGCCGACGTCGATGCTGACGTTGGGCGCCGCATTCACCCGCTCGATCAGCCGGCGTGCGGCCGACGAGAACTTCTTCGGCCCCTCCGTCCCGTAGCTGTGGAACTGGATGTGGGTCAGATGGCCCGGCAAACCTTCCAGGGCGTCGATGGTGGCGAGCGTCGATTCGATGTTTCCGGGGACGCCCAGATTGCTGGCGTGGATGTGTAGCGGATGCGGCACGCCGAGTTCGCCCAGGGCACGCGCCAGGGTATGGATTACCCGGCGCGGCGTGACCTGCCAATGCACATGGTCCTCGTCGACGTCGAGCTTGCGCTGGTTGAACTTGAACGCCGAGATGCCTCCCGGGTTCACCACCTTCACGCCGAGGGCGCGGGTGGCGTTGATCGCCCAGCCGACGTAGTCGCGCATGCGCTCGAAGCCCTGGCCCTCGGCAAGCATGCGCAGGAAGATCTCATCGTTGCCCAGCATGACGTAGGCACCGTGATCGAGGATCGGCGTGTCGCCCATCTCCATGTGGGCATGACGGGCATTCGAGATCGCCATCGCCGGCTCGAACGCTGCGGTGTAGCCCATTTCGGCGTAGCGGTAACCGGTGGCGAGCGTGCCGGGCGTGCAGCAACCGCCGGAGGCGAGTTCGAGGATATTGTCCGGGGCGCCGACGCCGCGATGGTCCTCCGGCAACAGCATGCGCGCGAGATTGACCTTGCCGCCGCCGATGTGGGTGTGCAGGTCGATCCCGCCTGCCATCACGACCATGCCGGCGACGTCGTACTCATGGTCGACCTGAGCAGCAGGCGGCAGGTGCACGATTCGCCCATCGCGCACGCAAAGGTCGCGCACCGTGCCATCGACACCGTTGGCCGGGTCGTAGATGCGCCCGCCGCGCAGCCTGATGCTGCTCATCGGCCGCCCTCCCCGCCTGCCGGACCGAGGCGTTCGACCAGCTTCGCCGCGACCTCGGCGACCGTTGGCAGGCGATCTACGTAGGCCGGCACGAGCGGCAGCACCACGCCACCGTCGGCGCGGAAAAGATGGCCTGCAGAGCCGATTCCCGGTGTCGACACGGGGATGAATACCGTATTCGTCCGCCCGGCCAGAGCGGCCTCGAGCGCCGGATGCCCGAGCACCACGAGCGGGAGATCGGTATCGGGCGGTGCGAGTTCCGCGCCGAAGCTCGCCACCCACAGCAGCAGATCGACCGCCTTGTCCGCGACCAGGCGGGCAGTGGCGTAGCGCTGCGGTTCGTGCACCAGGCCTCTGGCCAGCACGCCGGTGCGAAGGGGCAGGCCCGACATCCACGCCAGGGCGTAGTTGGCCGTGTACGCGCCGTGGTCGCCGCCAAGGCAGAACGAGGCCGCCCGGGCCGCCCTGTTGAGCGAATTGACGATCCGCAGCACGGCTTCCGCGAACAGGGCGCCGTGCTCGGGCAGCCTGCCCGACTCCCATACCAGCACGCAGTAACTTGCCGCGCGCATGCGCTCGGCGAGCGCTGCGAGCGCATCGTCGGGCGCGACGGGGCGCCGGCCGGCGACGAGCGCCGCGAGCATCGCCGCGAGGTCGAACACATCGCCCGCGGGGGCCAGTTCGTCCACCTGGGCCTGATCGAGTCCGACCGCCTGGGGACGCGCCCCGGCACCGACAAAGACGACCTTGCGCCGCAGCGCGCTTCCAGCCGCCGGGGCACAGCGCCTGAAGAACTCCGGATAATGCTCGCCCGGGTTGGTCCCGAGGCAAACGACGAGATCGGCCCGATTGCGGATCTCCGCCAGCGTCGTGTAGAACAGCCCGCGGTCCTGCAGCGCGCGCAGCGAATGCATCAGGGAGTCGCCCTTGGCGTGATCGAGCACCGCGCCGGTGGCGTTGGCGAGGCGAAAGAGCGCGCGCGTGCCGGCGACATCGGTCGCCATGCCGCCGAAAAGCGGCTGGCGACTTCCCCGCAGCAGCTTCGCCGTGGCGTCCAGCGCCGCTTCGAGGCCGACCGTCCGGCCGTCCAGCGCAGGCTCGGTTGCCGCAGCCTGCGTGCCGAACGTCGCCAGCGCCGCCCCGGCCCGTGCGCACGTCGAACCCGACAGGCGAAACTGTGCGCCCGACTTGCTCAGCGAGAATCCGTCGCAGAGCAATGGGCAGAACGGACAGGTCCAGGCCATGGAGTCTGCCCTGCTCTTGCGGGCCGAAGCCTGGGTTTGAGCATTCATGTGCCCCTCCATGCAAGCCATATGCCAATGCGACTCGAGTCCCCCATGTGCGGCAAGCGCGCCGACGCCGGCCGCATTCCGCGCCGAGGCGGGGGCCGACACGAACGTGGTGTTCAGTAATGAAACACTGCCGCTTCAAGGTGTCACGAAAGGACGCGACGGCGCAGATCCGGCCGCGGGCGCCGCCCCCTGCCCTCGATGTGTTCGCCTGGCATGGATCGTGAATGAAGGATGCTCGTCGATCCCTTCGCTGGCCGGACGAGATCGGCCGTCAGCGGCCACGCGGACGGATCCTGCGGTCGTGCAGCGCAGAGGCAGTCAGCCAGGCGCTGGCCCCGGCGGACTCGGCGCGCACGAGATCGCTTTCGTCGCGGATTCCGCCCGCGCCGATCAAGGCTGCTTGCGGGGCGCGTTCGCGAACCTGCTGCAGGATTTCGAGATCGGGCCCCTCGAAGGAGCCGACACGGTCGAGCGTCATGACGACGACCCGCTTCGGCCAGCACTCGGGAAGGTCCCAGCAGCGACCGGGATCGAGCCGTTCCTCGCCGCGGCGGTCGAGCGACAGGATGCAGCGCTCGCGGTCGGCGAGGCTGACGCGCACCATTGCGGGGTCAGCGAGGGACTCGCTGGCGAAGACCGGCGTGATCCGATCGGTGCAACTGCCGAGCGCAGCACGCAGGCGGGCAAACGCCGACGCATCGCGGTAACCGGCGTCGAGCCAGACCTCGACCCCGGGCAGTGCTGCCAGCAGGGCGTCGAGTGTCGCGATCTGCGCCGGCTTGCCGGCGAGCGCGTCGAGGTCGGCGATGTAGAGCGTGTCGGAGGCAGCGTAGTCGAGGAGAATCGGCGCCACCACGAGCGCCTCGCTGGACTGGCACAGGGGCGACGAAACCGGCCGATAGCGGCTGCGGACGCCGCGCTCTGCGCGCACGACATGACCACCCATGAGGTCGATGACCGGTACGATTTGCATGAAGACGAAAACCAGTGTCCTGATCTACGAACTAGTCAGCGCCGACGGCCTCGGCAAGGCAGCGGAACAAACCCCGCAACTGGCCGCGCGTGAGCACCCGCGTGAGGTGCCGGGCGCGGCAGCGTCGCCGCCGGATTCCGGGCAATCCCTGCTCGCGCAGGGTATTGCGATGCGGGCCGCCCTCATCGCCGATCTTGCTGCGCACGACGGACTCGCCGTCACGGCCGTCGATAGCAGGCTCGCGCCGCTCACGGCCGACAACGGCCGCCTGGCGATGATACGCCCGCGCGCGGGCGAGCGACCCGCCGCCTTCCTGCGGCGAGTCGCGCCGGCCTTCGACCGTGTCTGGGTCGTCGCGCCGGAGACCGACGGCATCCTGTCGATGCTGCACGACGCCGTCGGCGACGAGCGCTGGATCGGTTGCACGGCTCCGGCGATCGCACTTGCCTCCAGCAAACGCGCAACGCGCGAGCGGCTCGCCGCCCACGCAGTGGCCACCCCGCGGGGATGGCAGCCCGGGCTGCCGATACCGCAGGAGTCGGGGGCCTGGGTGGTCAAGCCGGATGACGGCGCAGGCACCGAGGACACCCGCTTCTTCACCAGCTTCGAAGCCGCGCGAGCGAACCTCGAAGCCCGCCTCGCGAGCGATCAGCGTGCCACGCTGGAAGCCTGGGTGGCCGGCGAGGCAATGAGTGCGTCGCTGCTGTGCGCGCCGCACCGCACCGAACTCCTGTGCATCAATCGCCAGCACATCGGCGTTGCCCCCGATGGCGCCGTTCGATACGCCGGCGTGACCTGTGCCATCGAATCGGTGGCGAGTGCAGCCGGACGCGAGGTCGCGCAACTGGCCCGACAGGTGGCCTCGGCCGTGCCGGGGCTGTCGGGTTTCGTCGGCATCGACCTCGTGCGCGCCCCCGATGGTCGTTTCGTCGTCGTCGAGATCAACCCGCGCCTGACTTGCGCCTTCGTCGGTCTCTCCGCTCGCCTCGACCGCAATCTTGGCGCGGAAATCGTGTTTTCCGATCCGGCGCCGGGACTGTTCCGCGCTGGAGCCGCTTCCTCCTTCCTTCGCCGCCGAGCCCGTGCCTGACGCCCGCGACATGACGCAAGAGTGCACCATCGGCTGGGACATCGGCGGCGCGCACGTCAAGGCCTGCCTGGTCGAGGACGGCCGAATCCGCGACATCGCCCAATGGGCCGCGCCGTTGTGGCAGGGTCTCGCGCATCTGGATGCCGCCCTCGCCGCCGCCCGTGCGCGCTGGCCCGGCCTGGACGATGCCCGCCATGCGATCACCATGACCGCCGAGATGACCGACCTCTTTCCGCACCGCGAGGCGGGTGTGCTGGCCCTCGCCGCGCACCTCGAAGCGGCGATCGGCCCCGCCATTCGGCTGTATGCGGGCAGCGCCGGCTGGGTGGCGCCGGCTGCGGCCAGCGAACACTGGGCGGAGATTGCGTCGGCAAACTGGCTGGCGACTGCGCGACTGGTCGCTCGCCGGCGACCGGATGCGGTGCTGGTCGACATCGGCAGCACCACGAGCGACCTGATCCCGGTGGTCGCCGGCCGGCCCCGGCCGGCCGGGCGATCCGATGCCGCCCGGCTGGCGTCGGGCGAACTCGTTTACCTGGGCGTGGTGCGCACGCCGCTGTGTGCCCTGGCGCAACGCATCGTGTTCGAGGGCCGGAGCACCAACGTCATGAACGAGTTCTTCGCCACGACTGCCGACGTCTTTCGCCTGACCGGCGAACTCGATGCCGCGCACGACCAGTATGCGGCGGCCGACAACGGGGCAAAGGACCTGGCGGCCAGCTGCGAACGCCTCGCCCGCATGATCGGGCGCGACGCGCGTGATGGCGAAGTACGGCAGTGGCGCGCACTCGCGGGCGACTGGCGCCTCGCCATGCTGAGCGAGATCGGGCGCAACCTTTCCCGCGTCGTCGGGCAGGCGGGCCTCGATGCCCACGCGCCGGTCGTCGGCGCCGGCGCCGGCCTGTTTCTGGCCCGCAGCCTTGCCGAACGCTGCAATCGCCCGTTCGTGCCCTTTCATGCGCTGGTCGACGCGGCGCCGGAGTGCGCGAACTGGGCGGATGTGTGTGCGCCGAGCGCTGCCGTCGCCCTGATGTTCGAACTCGAGAGGCCGTCATGTGGGTCGTGAAGATCGGCGGCAGCCTCAGCCGCGACGTCCTGCTGCCGGCCTGGCTCGAGCTGCTCGCCGACGAAGGTGCCGGACGCGTGGTCGTCGTGCCGGGCGGCGCGGAGTTCGCCGAGGCCGCACGAGAGGCGCAGGCGCACTGGCGATTCGGCGACCTGCCGGCGCACAACATGGCGATCCTGGGCATGTGCCAGTTCGCACTCGTGCTGCAGGGACTGGTCCCCGCCCTCGAACTCGCGGTCGACGACAGCGGGCTGCGCCGGGCGCTCGCGGGCGGCAAGGCCGCCGTATGGATGCCGATGGATCTGTTACGTCGCCAGGCGGACGGCCTGACCTGTTGGGACGTGAGTTCGGACAGCCTGAGCCTGTGGCTGGCCGACCGCCTCGAGGCGCAGGCCGTCGTGCTGGTGAAATCCTGCCCGATCCCGCCCACCGCAAGCTGGCAGGCGCTGGTCGAGGCCGGCATCGTCGACCGCGCCTTTCCGGCACGGGCGGGAGTGGCCCGCTACCCCGTCACCCTGCTCGAACGCGGCCAGATCGAACGCATGCGCGAACAGCTCCAGTCGCGCGGCGCGGGCTGAGCGGTCTAGCAGGTCTGCTCAGGGCAACCCGCGGAGAGCGCGGCACGCAGGGTGCGCACCTTGTCGCCAACCAGCCGGCCCGTGCGTGGTCCGTCGCACACCGCGCTGCGAAAACCGGCGAAATCCGGCCGCAGGCGAAGCAGGAGCGGCAGCTCGGCGGTGCCGAGTGCCCCCGCGAATCCGAAAGGCTTTCCAATTGCCCGCGCCTGCGCCACCACGTCGGACAGCGTGGCGGCGGACACGCGCTCGAACAGGCTTCCGCCGGTCTTGCGCTGGGTGTCGAGCATGACCGCCGGGAAGGACCGCGTGCACGCCTCGGCGACGAATCCGGGATCGATGCCGTCGTCGGCGAGGAAGACCGGCACCACCGCCCAGCCGCAGCCTGCCAGCCACTCGAGCAGGCGCCGCGCAGCGTGCCCGCCGGTGCCGGGCACGCCCACCTTCACCAGACCGACGCCACACTGCCCCACTGCCTCGACCCGGGACGCGATCGCCCGCAGGTCGGTGGCGGGGAGGTCGCCGATCGTCGCGCTCACGGTGAGCGCCGGATGCAGCATCTGCAGCACGCCCAGGATCTCGACAATCGCGCCCGTGGCCAAGCCGCCGAGGGCGCCGGCCTGCGGATCCTTGAGGTCGATGAAGTCGGCCTCGGCGTCGGCCGCGCGCAGGGCCTCGGCGCAGTCGCGCACGCTGACGAGCATGCGGATCATGCCGCCCCCTGCACCGGGTCCGCCGCCCGAAACCGATCCACTGCCTCGCAAAGCCATTGCCAGGCCTCGAGCTCGTTCGCGCCGGCCGTCTTGTCGACGGCAATCTGCAGATAGCGCATTTCGGCATCGACCTTTTCCTGCGCCAGCATGCCCAGCCGGCTTACCAGGACCGCCCCCTCGATCACCGCGGCCTGCGCACGATTGAAGCCGGGAAACGGCGCATGGACCGCTTCCCTGCCCCGAGCCATATGCAGCACGGGGCGCACGGGATCATCATCGTGACGTTTCAGTTCGAGTTCGACATGGGCAAGCGCGGTCTCGAGCCGGTGGCCGGCGAACCCCTCCAATGGGCGGGTCGGCCAGTCGCGGCGTGCGGTAACGCAGCCGGCAAAGACCCGCACATCGGTGCTCAGATTCAGCACGGCGCAGCCGCTCTCGAGCACGTTGTCGAGCGTGCGCGAGGGCTTGAACGGCATCAGCACGACCTCGTCGGCTTCGTAACGCACGCCCATCGGGGCCAGATGAACCACGCCCTCGGCCGAGCAGGTGGTGACGAGGGTTTCAAAGATCATCGGCATGGATGCTCCCGTCGTCGGTGGGGTTGGGATCCGGCAAGCCAGGGTCGGTCGCCGCCGGCTTGGCGGACGCCGGTCCGGCCGAGGCCTGTGCGCTCGCTGCCGCGCTGCGCACCGCTTTAGCCTGCGCAGCGCTCTGGCGCGTCGGACCCGGCGCACACTGGGCGTGCAGATCCTGCGCCGGGCGGTCGGTAGCACAGCCCCAGTCCAGCGGCTGGTCCTGCACATAGCGCTTGCCGAGCGCCCAGGCGATCTCGGCGCGGGCCAGTTCCACCCCCATGTAGAAGGCATGGCCGCCGTCGCTCTCGAGGCCGAGACGGGGGTAGAGCGAGAACGGGTCGGCTGCGACGTGATGACCGTCGCGGTTGTACACATGGAGTCCGATGGGCGAGATCTGTACGCGGAAATTGGGATCGCGCACGGCCTGCGCGGTCGCGCTGATCTCCGCCTCGGTGTCCGGGAACGGCGACTTGGCGTGAACCGTCATCAGATCGTCGGTGAAGCCCTTGGGCAGCGACTGGCTCTCGCGCGCTGCGTACATCACCCGGCGCGCCAGGTCCGCCTCCTTCACCGCGCGGCGGGCATGCGGGCTGACCTCGGTCGTGAGCACGCCGGTCGCGCCGAGTTCGGCCGCGATCCCGAGCAGGACGGCATTGATTCCGCAGGTGTCGGCTTCGGTGAGCTCGGTAACGTTGCCCACCCCCATCATGATCTGCACGTCCGGAAAACGCTCACGCAGCCGCTGGTAACGGCACAGGGCGGAAAGCAGGCCGAAGGGAAGCGGGTCGAGGATCGAGTCGGCGAGAAAGGGCTTGCCGCGTGCCAGCATCCGCTCGACGGCGGCGTGCAGCGATGCTTCGTCGGCCGGCTCGCGGGGGATCAGCACCGGGATGGCATCGACCTCGTCGGCGATCCACAGCGTGTCCAGCGTCAGACTGAGCAGATAATCGGCGCCGGCGCGCGCACCACGCAGCAGTTCCTGCGCATCGAGCGAATCCACGCTCACGCGGAAGCCTTCCGCCTTGAGCGCCGCAACCGCCTCCTCCAGGTGCGCGAACGGTGTTTCCGGCAGGCAGCCGAGGTCGATCACGTCGGCGCCATCGGCCGCGAGCTGGCGGGCGCGGCCGAGAATGGCGGCGACGCCCAGCTGCGGCGCATCGACGATCTCGGCGAAGATGCGCGTGTCGTAGTGCGAGAGATCGATCGCCCGCGCCGCGCGGTTGAAATGGCGCGGCAGATCCTTGAGTTCCTCCGGACCGCGCTCGACCGGCAGCCCATAATGCTGGGCCAGGGCGTCGAGATCGCCACGGCATCGGCCCGGCACCATGATGCGGTCGGTGCCGGCCGGTTTTTCCACCCGGCGCCTGATCATGTCGGCCGTCATCAGGCCGGCCACCTGCAGGCCGATCTCACGCACCTCCCAGCTGAAGGGCGCGGGCGCCATGCCTGCGAGCACCTTCTCCAGGCTGTGCTGCGCCAGGCGGCCGGTCAGGAAGAGGATGTGTTCCATGTAATCGACAGTTCGTTCAGGCGGGCCTGCAGCATCTGCTCGAGCGCATGCGGCGTATCCACCACCCGACAGTGGTCGAAGCCTCGCAGGCGCTCGACGTTTTCGAGCTCGATCCTGCGCGGCTTGAGCTCCACCCACTCGCGCGGCGCCCGAGTCACGACCACCGGGCGCGTGTCGCAGGCGAGCACGATACCGGGAATCTCGAGCTTGCCGGCCTGGGCGAAGATGTTCGTCGGCAGGGTGTCGGATATGCCGAAAGCACACTTTGCCACGGTATTGCTCGTTGCGGGCGCCACCACGACGGTGTGGTAGACGTCATCGTAGAGCATGCCGACGGGCACGGAACTCGCGGTCTTGTCGCGGAACACGCGGCAGCGCTGTTTGAGGGCGGCAATCTGGAAGTCGTACATCGGCAGCACTTCCTCGGCGGCGGCGGACAGGAACAGGTCGAGTTCCGGCAGGCGCAAAGCGAGCGCCATGCACTCATCGAGATAGTGACCCGAGCCAGTCACCGCCCAGGCAAACCGGCTGCGACGGCGGAAGTCGCCGGCGGTGCCGCCGGTGGGGTGGACCGCGGTACGCTCCTCCCCGTCGCGCGAATCGGGCGAATCGTCTATCAATGGAGTGTGAGGCATTGTCCGATTGTTCCAGCGGTAAACCTGCAGCACGCACGGCTGTGCTCCCGGACCGATCGTGGTCGGCGGATGCGATCAGGAGCGCCAACGGTCTTGAAGTAAGCGGCAGGCCGATCGTGCATCAAGCGCGGCGACGCGGGCAACGCCCTTGAGCCCGCGTGCGCGAATTCGCGCAGAGCAGAACGGTTGCGCTGCGGCGGCCGCAAGGCATTTCCGCCCATTCTGGCGCGGTTTTCGCTTCCGAGGATCGGCCGCGGCGGCGCTGTTCCGCCATGTGAAGATCGAGCAGGAGGTCCCCCTTGACCCAACCCAGCAGCCCCATTCATCCCCTGGCTCAGCCCCCGATGCAGGATGCCGAGGGCCCGGCAAGCAGTGCGCCACCCAAATTGGACATCATCTTCATCAATGGTTTCGTGGGGGAAACGTTGATCGGCATCCACCACGACGAGATGCACGACACGCAGCCGGTACGGGTCGATCTCGAGGCGGGCCTGCCGCGCAGCCTGGCCTGCGACACCGATCGCATTGGCGACACGATCGACTACAGCGAGGTCCGCAGCGCGCTCAGGGAGATGTTGCAGACGCACCGCTTCCGCCTGCTCGAAGCCTTTGCCGAGGCGGTCGCCAACCTGCTTCTGAACCGTTTCGGAGCGCACTGGGTGCGTGTGAGCGTGACCAAGCCGCACAAGTTCGACGATGTCGAGGGTGTCGGCGTCATCATCGAGCGCAGTCGACAAGCCCGCAGCCGTCGAGAATCCGGCCAGGCCGCGGAGGTGCTCAGCCTGCTCGGGGCCGGCATGGTGCCGGACAGCCCCCCTCGCTGACGCTCGACGGCGATATTCCAGGAGCGCGCGGCCGCAGGCCACAGGGGCGGAGCGCCCGACAAAAGAAAGCCGACACGACTGTTCCGGCTTCTTTTCTCCTCCCCCGCCGACGCGCGGGGAGCCTGGACGCCCGGCGGGCTCAGCTCGCGGCGAAGGGATGAGCAGACGAGGCCTTCTTGGCGACGACTTCGGATGCCTTGGGCTCGCCGGCGATCGCGCGCTTGATCGACTCGCGCGTGGCCTGGTAGTTGTACTCCTGAATCTTCTTGTCGTCTTCGGCCAGCCAGTGGATGAAGACGCCGACGCAGATGAAGATGTTGTCCGCCTCGTCCATCGGGATCGTGCCATCCTCGACGCTGTCGGCAACGGCCATCGCCACCGCACGCTGGGCCGGACCGAACATCTGCACGGCCTGCTTGGCGCCCTTGATGGTGACCTTGTTGAACAGGATCGTTGCGGGCTTGCACAGGAGATTCGGTGCGACCACGGCCAGCAGCGAGGTGAAGCCATCCTTGTTGTTCGTCAGCGCAGTCGCGAAGGCGGTCTCCGCAGCGCTCCCGCGGGGACCGAGAATGAGATCGATGTGGGCGACTTCATTGCCATCCCCGACCAGCGACTCTCCCACCATCATGCGATCGATCTTTGCCATGTCCGTATCTCCTCTTGAAGTTGGTCCGGCCACCCCTCCGGGCAGCCATCTCTCCGGTGGCCGCGCGACCCCCGACAGCCTGAAAGCAACTCAGATTCCGTGCCAGTTCGCAGCAGCGTCGATGCCAAACGGCAAGAAATCGCAATCGCCGGGCATTGGGCGGCATTTTCCTCCGCGCCCGCTCCCGCTCCCTTTCCCGCCCGGTATCCCGGGCGGGATGGCACTGCTCCATACTCACGCGGAGCGCGTGACACCTGATCCAAATTGACACACTTGTGTGTCGACAGGCGTCGGGGCGCGCGCGAGGCGCCGTTGCAGCAAGTCATCGACGATGGACTGGGCGATATCGACCGGCGTCACTCGCTGCAGGCCCCGCCAGGCGGCGACGCCGTTGACCTCGATGACCTGGAGGCCACAGCGGGCGCCCGGATCGGGCAGCAGGTCGATGCCGGCGTAGTCCATGTCCAGCGCACGGGCGGCCGATTCGGCGAGGCTGGCGATGTCCGGGTCGAGCACACACGGCAAACATCGCGCCCCCTGCGCGACGTTGCGGATCCAGTGCCTGCTCTCGCGCTTCATGGCGGCAATCGCACGCCCGCCCACCACCAGCACGCGCAGGTCGATGCCCGGGGACCGAGCCTGCCCGATGTAGCGTTGCATGTAGGCCAGACCACCGAGTGGCGCCAGGTCCGGCAGGGGCACGGACACGCCCTCGACCATGCCGACGCGCAGCAGTCCCTTCCCCTGCGAGCCGAACATCGGCTTGAGGACCAGGCATTGCCCCGCGGAGGCTTCCCGCATGAGGATGCGCCGCGCATGGGGGATCGACTCCACCGCCCATGCGGGCGGCGTATCGACTCCGGCGTGCCGCAGCAGAAAGCTCGTCATCGATTTGTCGACGCTGCGCTCGATGGCGCGGGCGTCGTTATACACCGGCACACCAAGCGCTCTCAACGCGTGCAGGATGCCGAGGCGCTTGGTGACCTGCTCGAGGCTGCCACCGGCAATCCCGCGCACGATCGCAGCGAGGGGCAGCATGCGGCCGAAGCCGGGGATCACGAGGCCCGAAGGCGAGGCGCCGGAGTCGAAACGACAGTTTTCGAGGTCGACGCAGCGCCCTTCGATACCGCGCCGCGCAAGTGCCAGGCGGAGCCGGCGCGTGTGCCATCCGGTCTCGTCGGCAAAGATCGCGACCCGCTGCCGCTCTTCCGCGCCAGGCCTCACGGTTCCGCCTCCAGCCACAGTTTGCGCAGCAGGGCCATGTCCAAACCGCCGGCGTGCCAGCTGCGGCCGCTGGCGAGGTTGCTGACCCAGACCTCCGCGGGCGCGAACAACGCCGGGTCGATCTTGTAGAAGTCGTATTCGTAGTCGCGAAAAATGTCCGCGAAGGAGCGTCCATAGTCGCGCGAGTTCGCCGATGGCAGGCGTTCGGCGAGCTCGCGTGCGGCCTCGTCGGTGCAGCTCACCTTCAAGTGCACACGCCCGCCATAGAGAATCGCGTCGTTGGTGCGGCCCATTGCCACCCCGGCGTCGGGGCTGGGCGAGGGCAGCGGCGCAGAGGCACTTCCGTCCACGATGTCGCCGAGCCGAAAGCCCAGTTCGTGCGCCTTGTGCATGGCCACCTCGAGCACGCGTGCCACCACCTGGGTCGTACCGGCGAGGCTGCTCGTCGGCGTCAGAATCAGGGTCAGATGCTCCCGCGCAATCCGGCAATCGCGCACGATCTTGTCGATCACGACCTGCGGTGGCCGGCGGTCGACTTCCATGACGAGGACGCCGGTATGGGAATCATCGCGATAACCGAGTTCCGCGAACAGGTCCTCGCGGCAGGCCAGCGCACGCGCCGGGCCCGAGCCGAGCGAGAAGAACTTCGTGCCGCCCGCCTCTTCCTTGCCCGCCGACAGGCTCCACCCGGCGTACTGGCTGGCAAGACAGGACAGTACCGGTTGCGCACTGCTGACCTCCAGCCAGGAGGGCCAGTCTTCCGATGGGCGCGCCGACAAGACGACCTTGCCGAGGCCGCCCATGCAGATCTCGCCGATCAGCACCCCGGCGGCGACACTGCCGCGCACTTCGATGCCGCCATCGATCACGGTAACGCCGTCATCCAGGTGTTCCACCCGGATGCCCAGCTGGGTCGCCCGTGCACGCAGCACGGTGACCAGCACGCCGGCAAGGCGGTTGATGCTGAGCGCACTGCCTGCCTGCGCCTCGGTCTGCTCGATCATTCACTGCCTCCCTTGTCTGCTCGCCCGATTGGCCAAGCAACGGTAAGTGCGGCATTCCGCAGTGCTCAGCCCTGCGCCGCGACCACCTCTCGCGCCTTCTCCAAGGCCTCGCGAAAGGAAAAATAAAGCGGTTTGTCCGCGCTGCGCATGCTTACCAGCAAGCCGTTCTCGACCTCGTACTTGACCTTACCCACTGCGAGCGCACCGATGCCCACCCCCTGGCCTTCGGGCAGAGCCTTGCCCCGATCCATGACGCCGACACCTGCGATGCCTTCGGGCGGCACGGCGTTGACGTCAGCCGCCACCATCAGACGGGTCGCCGCCGCGCGCTCGTCGGCGCTGACTACCTGGACCCCGGCTGCCGCGGTGGCCAGCACGACTTCCGCTTCGGCAAGCGCGGACCGGCGCGCCGCAGCGGTGGCGAGCGCGGCACCTTCCAGCGTGCAGCCGAAGCGTGCACCCGTTTCCTGCGCCGCCTGCTCGGCCTTTGCCTGGTCGCGATGGCTGCCCAGCGTCACCTTCGCCCCGAGGCCGCTCGCCAGCACCCCGGCAATGCGTCCGACGGTGCCGGTGCCACCGAAGATCAGTACCTTCCTGCCGTCGAAAGTCGTCCCGTGCGCCTTGCGCAGTTGTTCCTCGACGCAGGCCACGAGCGCCGCCGCCGTGGTGTACGAGCCGCTCGGGTCGGCAATGACCGACACCTCGAATGGCGGCACCATCGCCTTGCGCGCGGCGTCGAGCATGTCCGCCGCGAGCACTACGTCGCGCCCGCCGATGAAAATGCCGGTCGCCCTCACACCTTTCGGGCCGCGCGAGAAGATCGCGTCCTGCGTCAGTCCGGTGATCTCGTCCACGGTGACCCCGCAGTATGGGACGACGACCTGATAGCCGGCGTCGACGGCCATGTTGATGTCGAAAGGACTCATCTGCCGGCTGGGCGTAAACATGTGCATGATATGGCTACGTTCCATGGTGTCGACTCCCAGGTAAAGAGCTGTGATTGGGAAACGCCTCGCGCTCTGCGGACGCGCCGCCGGCAGTCCCCGACACCTGCGCGCCCCGGTTCCGGCCGCAGACGATGACGATGCGCAGAGCGGGATCCACCACACCGGCCGAGCGCGCCTCGGTTATTGCGCGCTCGGCCGCAGCGGCCGAAGGCATGATCGCGAACCCGGTGGGCCCCCAGGAACTCTGCCCGATACCCGCCGCGTGGCGCGGCCGAATCCATTCCAACGCGCGCTCGACAGCCGGACTGGTGAACATCGAGCCACCCTGCGCCGGGGCGAAATACTCGCCGATCAGGCGCTGGATCGTGCTGACCCCTTCGGCAAAGGGTTCGAATGCATGTTCGATCGCACCGGGCAGGACTCTCATCAGCGCCTGATGGCAGAGTTCGGCTGCGAGTTGGCACGGGAATGGCGGCAGTCTGTCGATCGCCACGCGCTCCGCGGCGCCGCACAGCCCGTCGATGCGCTCGTCCAGCACCAGCAATACCCGCCATTCGTCGGGAAATGCGACCCGGGCCAGAAGCGGCGCGGCGCGTCCATTTGCGCCCGGTCCGCCGTCGAGCAGCAGCCCGCCCTGATCGAAACCTGCCAGGCCCACGCCCGAGCGCTCGCCCCGCCCGAGAACGGTCGCGATGCGGTGCGTGTCCATGTCGAGCCGATGAAAGCGGCAGAACGCCCGGCCAAGCGCGAGCGCCAGCTGCGTGCCCGAGCCGAAGCCCGAATGTGCGGGCGGCGCCCGCTGCAGACTCACCCGCAGCGGCTCCGTGCGTCCCGTGTTGCGTTGCATCGCCTGCAGGTATCGCTCGAGCCTCGCCGCGGTGTCCGCTCCGGGTTCGACATCCAGGGCGACCTCGTTGCGACCGCCGGCGCAGACTTCGACACGCGTGCCGAAACCCTCGATCGTCATGCCGAGACTGGCGAACCGGCGACCCAGGCTGCCACTGGGGTCCAGAAAACCCAGATGCAGGCGCGCTGGCGCATCGACGGCCATCGCCCTTTGCCGATCGGGTTCCACCGGCCTCGGGCTCATGCGGGCAGGACGGGCGTGGGCAAGTTCATCGGCAGGACAGACCATGGCATTCGAAGGCAATGAGGAAAGGGCTGGAACACAAGCGGGATTTCCGGAGCGATCCGTCGTGGGCCAGCCGATGGGTACTGTTAGCAATCTTCATTCCAAAGTCTTCGAGCCCGCGCGCGGGCGCCGGCGAACGGGCGGGCCTCGGAACAGAACTGCCACGCCGGGTCATGTGGGCTCGCCCGGCCGATGCTGCAGCAGCGCCGGTTCGAGCAGGCCCGCCGCGAACAGCGCGCACACGGTCAGATCCGCCGTGGTACCGGGATTGAGACCGCGCGCCTTGAGCGATTCATCCCAGGCGGCGAACGCCGCGGAGGCTCCCAGTCCCGGGTCTTCGTCCAGGCGCGCGGCCCACCGTGCGGCCTCGGCGCACACCTGGTGCGCAGCGTCTTCACCGAACTTTCGCGCGACATGCGAATCGGGCTGGCCGGCGAGCAGGCCGACGAACAACCGCTGGACCCGGCACCTGAGTTCGGTGCCCGAAGTGACCCCGCCCGAGCCGAAAAGCTCCAGACCGCGCTCCAGCACCTCATCGAAGCAGCCTGAATATTGACGCGCGATGAGGTCGCGCTCGGCCGCCAGCGCCATCGCCGCGCGCAGACCGACCGTCGGCTCCGCTGCCACGTCCTGGCTCGCAGCACGTCCGAGGCCGCCGGGATTCGCCAGCGCGATCGCACGGTAGGCAGCGCGGGCGTCGTCCACGCCGAGCCCGCCAAGCACCTGCTCGAGCGAGCGCCGCAAGGCCCTCAGATCGGTTCCGCTCGCGCTCTCCGCGGCGGCGGCGAGCGGAGCGCAGAGCAGGATGATGCCGAGATTGGTGTTGCAGCCGACGACGGCGCGGGTGGCGCGAACGGCTGCCTCGATCCGGGTACCGACCGGTATGGCCGGGCTAAAGAGCGGTCCGGCCGCCGCCTCCGCACTCGCCAGGAACTGCGCCGCTACCATGTCGTGACCGGGCGACGCAAGGCTGACGTTGCCCGGCTTGCGTATTGCCACGTCGAGACCGCAGGCCCAGCGGAACGCCTGTTCGGCGTGCAGGAGAATCGGCTTTCCGGGGAGCGGATATTTCATGTTCAGGATCCAGTCGAGAGAGGGCGTTGTCGCCCGAACGACGGCTATCGCCAACGCTCCGCCGCGTGGAGCACGGCGAAGCGTCGCTGCCTCAATTGTGCCTCCACCTCTGGAGGCGAGTCGGCACGGGCCAGCACGCTGCACAAGGGGTCTCCCGCTCGATGCGATATGCCGGGCATCGGCCGGTCCCGGCTCCAGGGCTGGCCGGCCAGCCAGTCGGA
>JBFGZP010000015.1:0-21536 GCA_041586695.1 Thauera sp. | reverse complement strand
GTGTTGGGGATGCGGGCGTGGATGGCCTTGATGCGGTCGATGGCGAGGATGTCGCCGGTGGGCTTGCGCGAGAACTTGTAGGCGCCGTGGCTGGTGCCGATGGCGATCGCGAGCGCGTCGCAGTCGGTCTGGCGGACGAAGTCGGCGGCCTGGTCGGGGTCGGTGAGGAGCATGGAGTGGTCCAGTGTACCCTCCGCGCCGACACCGTCTTCTTCGCCGGCCTGCCCGGTCTCGAGCGAGCCGAGGCAGCCGAGTTCGGCTTCCACGGTGACGCCGATCGCATGCGAGAACTTGACCACCTCGCGGCTCACGGCGATGTTGTACTCGTAGGAGGAGGGCGTCTTGCCGTCCTCGAGCAGCGAGCCGTCCATCATCACGCTGGTGAAGCCCGAGCGGATGGCCGCCATGCAGATCGCCGGGCTCTGGCCATGGTCCTGGTGCATCACCACCGGGATGCCCGGGTAGGACTCGACCGCGGCGTCGATGAGGTGCCGCAGGAAGGCCTCTCCGGCATACTTCCGCGCGCCAGCGGAGGCCTGCATGATCACCGGGCTGTCGCACTCGGCGGCGGCTTCCATGATCGCCTGGACCTGCTCGAGATTGTTCACGTTGAATGCCGGCAGGCCGTAGCTGTGCTCGGCGGCGTGGTCGAGGAGCTGGCGCATGGAAACGAGAGGCATGGTTTTCTCCGAACAGGGGCCGGTGCGCGGCCGAAACGGGTCGATGACAAGATCGCCATTGTAACGTGGGAGCCGATGGCAATGAACGTCTCGCATTCGCAGCTGCGGCTGCCGCGGGTCGCGTGGCGGCGGCCGGAGTGAAATTCTGCGCCCGAGCACTATGGCACGAGATATTGTGTGAAATGCGGTAAAAATAGCAGAAATGTTACAACGAAACACTTGATGAAGAATTCATACGGCCGCCAGACCACTCGCGATCGTGCAACTTCGCCAGGGGGCGGTTCGCTGTCGGGCCGGCTGGCCCGGGGGCGCGCACCTTATGCGGTTATCATCGGTCTGGCCGTGCTGCTGAGCGCACTGCTGTGGACGGGCTTCCTGTTCCGCGCCGAGCGCGAACACGAGCAGGTCAGCGAGGCCGTGCGCCGCGACACGATGAACCTCGCCCGCGCCTTCGAGGAGCACTCCACGCGCCTGCTCAGGGGTGCCGACCAGTCGGCAAGCTTCCTCAAGTTCGCATACGAGAAGAGCGGCGGGCGCATCGAGATCGCCACGTACGTGCGCGAGGGCATGGTCGGTGCTACGCCCTTCAATGACCTGGGCGTGATCGACGAAGCCGGTGTTCTGCGCCATTCCAGCCTGCCCAGCGCGAATCCGGTCGATCTGTCGGACCGGGAATACTTTCGTGCCCACCTCGCCCACGACACCAACAGCCTCCATGTCGGGATACCCTTGCCTGGGCGCGCGCCGGGCAAGTGGTCGCTGCCGCTGACGCGACGCATCAACAAGCCCGACGGCAGCTTCGGGGGCGCCGTACTGATTTCGGTGGATCCGTTCGCCTTCACCCGCCTGTTCAGCGACGTGGATCTGGGCCGGGAAGGGGTGGTCACGCTGGTGGGCCTCGACGGCGTGGTGCGCGCACGCCGTTCGGGCGAGCGCATGGAGGTCGGGCAGAGCGTCGCGGCCTCGCAGCTTTTCGAACTGCTGCGCACGCGCAACGAGGGGTCCTACCGGGCAGCGAGCCAGGTCGACGGCGTGGAGCGGATCAACAGCTATCGAAAATTGCGCGAGTTGCCGCTGGCCGTGGTGGTGGGGGTCAGCGAGCAGGAGGCGATGGCAGCCTTCGTCGCCCGGCGCCAGGGCGGGCTCGAACTCGCGGCGGCGCTGACGCTCGTCATCATTGCCTTCGCCGCGGTGGCCATGGTCTTGCTCAGGCGCCAGCAGGAGATCGCGGCAGGGCTGCGGCGGGTGCGTGACAAGACCGATTCCGCCAACCGCCTGAAGTCGGATTACCTGGTGTCGATGGCGGAGGAGTTGCGCACGCCGCTCAACGGCATCTGCGGTTACGCCGAGTATCTGCGCGAGACCGCGCGCGACGAGACCAGCCGCGATTTCGCCCGCATCATCCATGGCAGCAGCCAGAACCTGCTTGAGGTCGTCAGCGCAGTCCTCGACCTCGGCCGCATCGAGGCGGGCACGCTGGGGCTGCACCTGGAGGACGAGGATCTGGCCGGACTGATGGCCGAGTTGTGCACGACGCACCGGGCGCGTGCCGTCAGCCGGGGCTTGAGCCTCGACTGTGAGCTCGAGCCCGATGCGCGCCGCGTCGTCCACTGCGACCGCGCGCGCGTCCTGCAGGTGCTCGATATCCTCGTGCGCAACGCGATCGAATGCACCGAGGCCGGCTTCGTGCGCATCACGGCCCGACTGTCGGGTGACGACTGGGCGTTCGATATCGAGGACTCCCGCGCCGGCGTGCTGCCGCTCAAGCATGCTGCGGTCTTCGGGCGCGCCCACCAGGTAGGCCGGCTCGAGATGCAGCACCACGACGGAACCGGGCTCGGCCTCGTCCTCTGCCGCGAGCTTGCGGCGTTGATGGACGGCAGCATCACCCAGCATTCGATGCCGGGGAAGGGCAACATCTTCACCCTGTCGCTGCCGCTCGGCGGCCGCCTTGCCGGCCGGACAACGCGCTGACCGGCCAGAGGGCTTCAGGTCGCGTCGCTGAGCAGTGGCGGCGGCTGGTGGTCGCCGACGCGTACGATCTTGAGTGTGTTGGTTCCGCCCGAGGCGCCGATCGGTTCGCCGATGGTGAGCACGATGAGGTCGCCGTACTCCACCACGCCCTGATCGAGCAGGACCTGCTCGGCCTCCCACAGCAGGACGTCGCGATCATGGTGGGTCTGGCTCATCAGCAGCGGATAGACCTCGCGGTATAGGGTCATCTGATTGCGGGCGCGAGGCTCGGGCGTCAGGGCATATACAGGAACACCGCAATTCAGGCGGCTCATCCACAACGCGGTGGAGCCCGACTGGGTGAGGGCGGCAATGGCCTTCACTTTTAGGTGGTACGCGGTCCAGATCGCCGCCATCGCGATCGACTGGTCGATGCGCGTGAACACGCGATTGAGCACCTCGCGGTCGAGCGCGACTTCGGCCGATTTTTCCGCCTCGAGGCAGATGCGGCTCATGGCCTCGACGACTTCGACCGGGAAGCGGCCCGACGCCGTCTCGGCCGACAGCATCACCGCGTCAGTGCCGTCGAGCACCGCATTGGCGACGTCCGAGACCTCGGCGCGGGTCGGCACCGGACTGGTGATCATCGATTCCATCATCTGCGTGGCGGTGATCGTGAGCTTGTTGCGATCGCGCGCGGCGCGGATCATCTTCTTCTGCAGCGCCGGTACCGCAGCGTCGCCGACTTCGACCGCCAGGTCGCCGCGGGCCACCATGATGCCGTCGGAGGAGTCGAGGATCTCCTCCAGGTTCTTGACCGCCTCGGTCCGCTCGATCTTGGCGATCAGCAGCGCGTGTACGCCGGCCGCGCGCATCAGCTGGCGCGCCATGTACATGTCGGCGGCGCTCTTGGGGAAGGAAACTGCGACGAAGTCGACGCCGATCAGTGCCGCCGTCTTGATGTCGTCCATGTCTTTCGCGGTGAGCGCCGGGGCCGTCAGCCCGCCGCCCTGGCGGTTGATCCCCTTGTTGTTGGAGAGCTCGCCGCCGATCTTCACCACGGTATGAATCTCGTGGCCGACCACGCGCGTCACTGCAAGCTTGAGGCGGCCGTCGTCGAGCAGCAGCACGTCGCCCGCCACGACGTCCTTGGGCAGATCCTCGTAGTCCAGGCCTACCCGCTGCGCGTTGCCCAGTTCGCAGCGCGCGTCGAGGATGAACTCGGCGTCGCGCACCAGGCTCACCTTGCCGTCGGCGAACCTGCCGACGCGGATCTTCGGTCCCTGCAGGTCGGCGAGGATGCCCACCGGCCGGCGGCCGATCGCCGCTGCCTCGCGCACGGCTTCGGCACGGGCAATGTGCTCGGCGGTCGTGCCGTGGGAGAAATTCATGCGCACGACGTCGAGCCCGGCGTGCACCATGCGCTCGAGGACTTGCGGATCGGTGGAGGCCGGACCCAGGGTGGCGACTATCTTGGTGTGGCGGGGCATAATGTCTCCTTGGCGCTTGCTCGACATTGTCGTGCTTCAATTCTATCCTTCCCGCCAGGCCCCGGACTTGACGTGGATCCGGGCCCGTCGTCAGCGGCCAAGCCCGCTCGGACGAGAGGAAGAATGCATCCTCATGTTCTATGCTGGATGTGAACACTCAGGAGATTAGGCATGAGCGAAATTGCCATTCTGGCCGTGATGGCCGTCGCCGCCATCGTGCTGGGCGCGCAATTCCTGAAGCGCCGGAATGAGTCGGCGCAAGGGGCGCAGTCCGAACCCGAGCGCAACGTGCACCCGTTTCACTGCGTTTCCGTGAAGCCGCGCAGCAAGTCCTGCACCGCGGCCCGCAAGCTGCGCGAGGAGCGCTTCCTGGCGGCCGAGGCGCCGCCGATCCCGTTGCCGGGGTGTACGGCAGGCGAATGCGGTTGCGTGTACGTCCATCACGATGACCGCCGACATCAGGCCCGGCGCGATGCCCATATTCACAAGGCCCTCGATATGGACGAGGGCAAGATCGAGCGGCGCAGGTCGCGCGGTCGGCGCAAGGCCGACCTGCAGTTCCACCCGACGATCTGAACTTGGGAAAGAAATGAGCGGCCACCCTGGGGTGGCCGCTCGGTTAGGTATGGCGCGCGGATGTCGGCGTCAGTCGCTGAAGCGCGCCTGCAAAGCCTCGATCGCCGGCAATGTCTTGCCTTCGAGGAACTCCAGGAAGGCGCCGCCGCCGGTGGAGATGTAGCCAACGTCGCGGGCGATGTCGAACTTTGCGATCGCCGCCAGGGTGTCGCCGCCGCCAGCGATCGAGAACGCCTCGGAATGCGCGACGGCGGACGCCATCATCTTGGTGCCGCCGGCGAACTGGGCATACTCGAACACGCCGACCGGACCGTTCCAGACGATGGTGCCGGCATGGGCGATGATCTCGGCCAGGCGTGCCGAGCTCTTCGGGCCGAAGTCGAGGATGCGGTCGTGCGGGCCGACATCGTCCACCGAGATGCGGTTGGCCCGGGCCAGGGCCGAAACCTCGTCGGCCACCACCACGTCCACCGGCAGCGGCACTTCTGCGCCGCGCGCTTTCATGATGTCCATCACCTGCTGGGCCTCGCGCACCATTTCGGGTTCGGCGAGCGATTCGCCGATGCGCTTGCCGGCGGCGAGCAGGAAGGTGTTGGCGATGCCACCGCCGACGATCAGTTGATCCACCTTGTCGGCCAGGGTCCGGAGGATGGTGAGCTTGGTGGACACCTTGGCGCCGCCGACGATCGCAACCAGGGGCCGGGCGGGGGCTTCGGTCGCCTTGCTCAGGGCGTCGATCTCGGCGCCCATCAGGATGCCGGCGCAAGCGACCGGGGCAAAGCGGGCGATGCCGTGGGTGGTGGCTTCCGCGCGGTGCGCGGTGCCGAAGGCGTCATTGACGTAGATGTCGCACAGCGCGGCCATCCTCTTCGCCAACTCCTCGTTGTCCTTCTTCTCGCCCTTGTTGCAGCGGCAGTTCTCGAGCAGCACGACTTCGCCAGGCCTGACTTCGAAGCCACCGTCGACCCAGTCCTGGACCAGGCGGACCGGCTTGTCGAGCAGTTGGCCGAGGCGAACGGCCACCGGCATCAGCGAGTCCTCGGCGCGCAACTCGCCCTCGGTGGGGCGGCCGAGGTGGGAGGTGACCATCACCGCAGCGCCGCCCTCGAGGCAGTATCGGATCGACGGGATGGACGCCCGGATGCGGGTGTCCTCGGTGATGTTGCCGGCATCGTCCTGCGGCACGTTGAGGTCGGCGCGGATGAACACACGCTTGTCGCGCACATCAAGGTCGGTCAGTTTCTTGACTTGCATGGTCTTTCTCGTAAAAACGCCCCGCACGGGGGCGGGGCGTTGCGGCTTCGGGATGCCTACTTGGCGTTGGCCACGGCGCGGGCGGCGTCGAGCATGCGGCAGGAATAGCCCCACTCGTTGTCGTACCAGGCCAGCACCTTCACCAGGTTGCCTTCCATGACGCGCGTCTGGGTGGCATCGAAGATCGACGAGTGCGAGTCGTGGTTGAAGTCCATCGACACCAGCGGGTCCTCGTTGACCGCGAGCACGCCCTTCATCGGGCCGTTGGCCGCTTCCTTCATGAGGCCGGTGATCTCCTCCTTGGTCGTGGCGCGGCTGGCGGTGAAGGTGAGATCGACGAGCGACACGTTGATCGTCGGCACGCGCAGGGCGAAGCCGTCGAACTTGCCCTTGAGCGCGGGCAACACCAGGCCGACCGCCTTGGCGGCGCCGGTCTTGGTCGGAATGATGTTGTGCGCGGCGGCGCGGGCGCGGCGCAGGTCCTTGTGACGGACATCGACCAGCACCTGGTCGTTGGTGAAGGCGTGGATCGTGGTCATCAGGCCCTTCTCGATGCCGATGCTGTCCTGCAACACCTTGGCCACCGGCGCCAGGCAGTTGGTGGTGCACGAGGCGTTCGAGACCACGGTCATCGCGCTGGTGAGCACGTCCTCGTTCACGCCGCAGACGATGGTCGCATCGACGTCGTCGCCGCCCGGGGCGGAGATCAGGATCTTCTTCGCGCCCTGCCTGAGGTGCACCTCGGCCTTCGCTTTCGAGGTGTAGGCGCCGGTGCATTCGAGCAGCACGTCTACGCCGAGATCGCCCCAGTTGATGGCGAGCGGGTCCTTGGTGGAGAAGAATGGGATGCGGTCGCCGTCGATGATGATGAGGTTGTCGCCCTCGGTCTCGACCGGAAAGGCGAAGCGACCGTGGGTGGTGTCGTATTTCGTCAGGTGGGCGTTGGTCGCCAGGTCGCCCGAGGCGTTGATGGCGACGATCTCGAACTGGTCGCGCAGGCCGAGCTCGTAGAGCGCGCGGACGGTGCAGCGGCCGATCCGGCCGTAGCCGTTGATCGCAATCTTGATGGTCATCGAGGAATCTCCCAGAGAAATGGCAACACAAGAACCGATGCGCCGTGGGGGCGCCGACGCATCCCGCGCCGGCTACGCCCCCAGCGCAATTTTTCGTTATTCGAGCAGCGTCTTAACCGCCTTCACCACGGCCTCGCTCGTGATGCCGAAATACTTGAACAGCTCGCCGGCAGGGGCCGATTCGCCGAAGGTATCGACACCGATCACGGCGCCCTGGCCGCCGTCCACCGCGCCGACGTACTTGCGCCAGAAGTCGGTGTGGCCGGCCTCCACCGCCACCCGCGGCAGGCCCGCGGGCAGCACGCCGGTGCGCCAGGCGGCATCCTGGCGATCGAAGACATTGGTCGACGGCATGGAGACGACGCGAACCGCGATGCCCTCGTCGGCAAGCGACTTCTGCGCCGCGACTGCCAGCCCGACTTCCGAACCGGTGGCGATGATCACCGCGGCCGGCTTTCCGTTCGCCGCTTCCGACAGCACGTAGCCGCCACGGCGGATGGCTGCGACCTGGTCGGCGTCGCGCGTCTGGAAGGGCAGGTTCTGGCGCGAGAACAGCAGCGCCGACGGCCCCTCGCGGCGCTCGATCGCGTGCGCCCAGGCAAGTGCCGACTCGGTCGTGTCACACGGGCGCCAGACGTCCATGTTGGGGATGTAGCGCAGCGTGGCGGCCTGCTCCACCGGCTGGTGGGTGGGGCCGTCCTCGCCGAGGCCGATCGAGTCGTGGGTGAATACGAACACCTGGCGCGCCTTCATCAGCGCCGCCATGCGCAAGGCGTTGCGCGCATACTCGCTGAACATCAGGAAGGTGGCGGTGTAGGGGATCAGGCCGCCGTGCAGGCTGAGGCCGTTGGCGATGGCTGCCATGCCGAACTCGCGCACCCCGTAGTACACGTAGTTGCCGCCGTTGGACTTGCCGATCCCTTTCGCGCCCGACCACAGCGTGAGGTTGGAGCCGGCGAGGTCGGCCGAGCCGCCGATGAGCTCGGGCAGCTTCGGCGCGAACGCCTCGATGCTGTTCTGGCTGGCCTTTCGCGTGGCGATGGTTTCCGCCTTGTCGGCGACCTTCGCCAGTACGCCGGCGACATGCTCGGCCCAGTCGGTGGGCAGCTCGCCGGACATGCGGCGCTCGAACTCGGCAGCGAGCGCCGGGTAGGCTTCGCGGTAGGCGCCGAAGCGGGTATGCCAGTGCGCCTCGACGGCAGCGCCCTTGGTGCGGGCATCCCAGGCCTCGTATACGTCCGCGGGGATCTCGAAGGGCGGATGGTTCCAGCCGATGTGGGCGCGTGCGGCCTCGATTTCGGCCGTGCCCAGCGGCGCGCCGTGAACATCGTGGCTGTCCTGCTTGTTCGGCGCGCCGGCGCCGATGATGGTCTTGCAGCAGATCAGCGTGGGCTGGGTCGTGTTGGCACGGGCCTGCTGGATGGCGGCCTCGATCTCCGCCGGGTCGTGCCCCTGCACGTCGCGGATCACCTGCCAGCCGTAGGCTTCGAAGCGTTTCGGGGTGTCGTCGGTGAACCAGCCCTGGACGTGGCCATCGATCGAGATGTTGTTGTCGTCGTAGAACGCAACCAGCTTGCCCAGGCCCAGGGTGCCGGCGAGTGAGCAGGCTTCATGCGAGATGCCTTCCATCAGGCAGCCGTCGCCGAGAAACACGTAGGTGTGGTGATCGACGACGCTGTGATCGGGGCGGTTGAATTCCGCCGCCAGCACCTTCTCCGCGAGCGCCATGCCCACCGCGTTGCTGATGCCCTGGCCGAGCGGCCCGGTGGTGGTCTCGATGCCGGGGGCGTAGCCGTATTCGGGGTGGCCAGGGGTCTTGCTGTGCAACTGGCGGAAGCGCTTGAGCTCCTCGATCGGCAGGTCGTAGCCGGTCAGGTGCAGCAACGCATAGATCAGCATCGAGCCGTGGCCGTTCGACAGCACGAAGCGGTCACGATCGGCCCACTTCGGGTTCGCGGGATTGTGCTTCAGGTGATGACGCCACAGGACCTCGGCGATCTCGGCCATGCCCATCGGCGCACCCGGGTGGCCGGAATTGGCCTGTTGCACGGCGTCCATCGCGAGCGCGCGAATCGCGCCGGTGACGGGGTTGAAGACCGGGGGGCGAACGTTTCTGGTCGACTGCATGCTTGCCTCGAAGCCGTGGGGGGCGGCTGTAAAAAAGGCGGATTATCGCCGAAAAGCCTGCCAGGTTGGTAGCGTCGGGGTTCGGGCAGGGCGTGTCGAACCCGTCCCTGGAGGCTTCAGACCCACTGCCGGCGCCGCTCCATGAGCTTCCAGATGAGCGGCGTCAGGATCAGCTGCATCGCCAGGTCGAGCTTGCTGCCTGGCACCACGATGGTGTTGGCACGGCTCATGAACGCGTCGTGAATCATCCGCAGCAGGTAGGGGAAATCGACTCCGCGCGGATCCTTGAAGCGGATCACCACCATGGACTCGTCCTGCGTCGGCACGTCGCGCGAGATGAAGGGGTTCGAGGTATCGACCACCGGCACGCGCTGGAAGTTGATATGGGTGCGGGAGAACTGCGGCACGATGAAATGCACGTAGTCGTGCATGCGGCGCAGGATGGTGTCCTGCACCGCATCGGCGGAATAGCCCCGCACGCGTGTGTCCCGATGCAGCTTCTGGATCCACTCCAGGTTGATCGTCGGCACGACGCCGATGAGCAGGTCGACGTGGCGCGAGGGATCGGCGTTGTCGGTGACGACGGCGCCGTGCAGGCCCTCGTAGAACAGGCAGTCGGTACCGACCGGGAGATCCTCCCATTCGGTAAACGTGCCCATCGGCAGGTTCCAGCGCATCGACTGCGCCTCGTCGTGGATGTAGTGCCGCCGCCGGCCGGTGGCCGATTCGCCGTAGGCACGGAACAGGTTTTCGAGATCGGTCAGCAGGTTCGCGTCCGGACCGAAGTGGCTGATCCCGCGCTGGCCGGCGCGCTCGCCGTCCTCGATCAGTTTCTTCATCTCGTCGCGGGTGTAGCGGTGGAAGCTGTCGCCCTCGACGACTGCGGCATTGACGCTCTCGCGGTCGAATATCGCCTCGAAGGTGTGCTTGACCGTGGTGGTACCGGCGCCGGACGAGCCGGTGACGGCGATGATCGGGTGCTTCATGGACATGGCGTGCTCCGCATGCGGGGTGGCGGTGTGATCGGATGGCGGATTGTGCGCTGCCGCTTAGGTAGGCGGCAGCTCGCGACAGGTTGCGTGCCCGGGCTGCTCCCCGGTCAGGACCGGGCCTTGAGCCAGTTGCTCCATTCGGCGAACAGCGTCGGCGTGGCGGCGGCGATGACCCCGCGCTTGACCGCCGGACCTGCCATCAGCGAACCGCCGTCCATGGCGGCCGCCTCGCCCCCCGCCTCGGCGAGGATGAGCCTGCCGGCGGCGTAGTCCCAAAGCATCTGTCCGCCATGCACGTAGACGTCGAGCCGACCGGCGGCGACGAAGCACCATTCCAGCGCGCTCGAGCCGAAATTGCGCTGCGAATAATAGGGCGGACGGACCGCGAGCTCGTCGGCGAGGTGGTGGCTGATGCGCTTGAAATCGACCCCCGCCACGGCGTCACGCAGCGAGCCCGCCGCGTCGCGCAGCGGCAGTTCGGTGCCGTTGAGATAGGCCCCGCCGCCCTTTGCGGCGTAGAAGGATTCGTCGGCGATCGGGTTGTACACCACGCCGATGATCGGTTCGTGTTCGACCAGATAGGCGATCGAGACGGCGAAGAAGGGGATGCCGCTGGCGAAATTGGTGGTGCCGTCGATGGGGTCGATGCACCACAGGCCACGCTTGCCCTCGCTCCACAGCCTGGCCTGGTCGGAGGCGCTCATCTCCTCGCCCAGCACGTCGCCTGGCAGGAAATCCGGCAGGGCGAGAGTGAAGCGGCGCTGCGATTCGATGTCCGCCTCGGTGAACAGGGATCCATCGGCCTTCTTCTTACGCGCCGATTTCAGCAGGCGGGGCAGGATCTCTTCGCGTGCGATGTCGCGCACGATGGATTCGAGCGCGCGGGCGCGGGCCAGACGACGAGTTGCGGTGGGCATGTCGGGTTCCTCTGCGCTTGTTTGGGCAGCCGGATCTGCTGGCGGACCGGGGGCAGCGTCGCCTCGTTTCCCGGCGTGGCTGCGAGCCTATAATCTTACGATGATTTCACGCTTTCATTTCCCCGCGGCGCTGCCGGCCGGCGGCGAGATCCAGTTCCCCGAGGCTCTTGCCCACCACGCGGTGCGCGTATTGCGCCTCGTGCATGGTGATCCGGTAGTGATGTTCGACGGCAGCGGCGGCGAGACCGAGGCCCGGCTGGCCGTGCGCGGCAAGGCGGTATTCGCGATGCTCGGCGAACACAGGGCGGTGGAGCGCGAGTCTCCCCTGACGGTCGTTCTGGTGCAGGCGCTGGCCACTGGCGACAAGATGGACTGGGTCGTGCAGAAGGCCGTCGAACTGGGCGCAAGTGCGATCCAGCCGGTGCAGGCCGAGCGCTCGGTTCTGCGCCTGAGCGGGGAGCGCGCGGGCAAGCGCCTTGCGCACTGGCGCCAGATTGCCGTGGCCGCGAGCGAGCAGTGCGGGCGCAACCGCATCGCCGGCGTGCTTCCGGTGATGTCGCTGGCGCACTGGCTGGCGGCCTCGGTCGACGCGCTTCGCTACGTGCTGGCGCCCGGCGGCGCAGGCGGGTTCGGCGGCGAGGCGCGTCCGCAGCAGGCGGTGCATCTGTTGATCGGGCCCGAGGGCGGCTGGAGCGAGGCGGAACTCGCCACCTGCGATGCGGCCGGCTGCATTCGCCTCACGCTGGGGCCGCGCATCCTGCGCACGGAAACCGCCGGTCTCGCCGCGCTTGCGGCGATGCAGGCGCGCTGGGGCGACTTCTAGCGCGCGCTCAGACCGCTCGACCGACAATCCAGCCTGGCAGGGAGGACGCAGCATGTTCGAATCGGCCGAACTCGGTCACAGCTCCAGCAAGGAAGAATTCGACGCCGTCGTGCCCGGTCTGCGTGCAGACCTGCTCGATGCGCAGTTCGATCTCCTCGAACTCAAGCAGTTTGCCGTCGTGGTGCTCATCAACGGGGTGGATGGTGGCGGCAAGGGCGAGACGGTGAACCTGCTCAACGAGTGGATGGATCCGCGCCACATCCAGACCTGGGCCTTCGATGCGCCGACCGCGGAGGAGGCCGAGCACCCCTTCATGTGGCGTTTCTGGCGCGCCCTGCCACCCAAGGGCAAGATCGGCGTGCTGTTCAACAACTGGTACACGCAACCGATCCGCGAGCGCGTGGATCGTGACAGCAAGCGCGCCGAGCTCGACCAGCAACTCGACGAGATTCGCCGTTTCGAGGCGATGCTGGTGCGCGAGGGGGTGTTGCTGATCAAGTTCTGGTTTCACTTGTCGAAATCCGGGCAGAAGAAACGGCTCAAGGACCTGGAGAAGGATCCGCGCACGCGCTGGCGCGTCACCGAGCGCGACTGGCGTTACTTCGAGCTCTACGACCGTTATCGCGAGGTGGCCGGGCACGCCTTGCGCACGACCAGCAGCGGCGACGCGCCGTGGCTGATCGTAGACGGTTCGGACGCGCGCTTTCGCACGCTGTTCGTCGGCCGCACGCTGCTGGCCGCGCTGCGCCATCGGCTCGATGCCGCGGCGCAGGACGCGGCGGCATGCTTTTCGGCGCCGCCCTTGCCGCCGCGCACGGACGAGCGCAACCTGCTCAACAGCCTCGCCCTGCAGCAGGACCTGGGGCGCAAGGAGTACGACGAGCTGCTCGAGCGCTATCAGGGCAGGCTGGCCCTGCTGACGCGCGAGCCGGCATTCAGGGAGCACTCGCTGGTGCTGGTGTTCGAGGGCGCGGACGCAGCGGGCAAGGGCGGCGCGATCCGGCGCATGGTCGCTGCACTCGATGCCAGGCTCTACCGCATCGTTCCCGTCGGAGCCCCCACTGAGGAAGAGCTCGCCCAGCCTTACCTGTGGCGTTTCTGGCGCCATGTGCCGCGGCGGGGCAAGGTCGTGATCTTCGACCGCTCGTGGTACGGCCGCGTGCTCGTGGAGCGGGTCGAGGGCTTTTGCTCCGAGTCCGACTGGATGCGCGCCTACGCCGAGATCAACGACTTCGAGGACCAGCTCGTCGCGGCCGGCGCGGTGGTGGTGAAGTTCTGGCTTGCGATCAGCCGGGACGAGCAACTCGCGCGTTTCAAGGCGCGTGAAGCCGAACCGCACAAGCGCTTCAAGATCACCGAGGACGACTGGCGCAACCGCGACAAGTGGGATCTCTACGCGCAGGCCGTTTGCGACATGGTCGACCGCTGCAGCACCGAGCGCGCGCCATGGACGCTGGTCGAGGCCGAGAACAAGCACTTCGCCCGTATCAAGGTACTCAAGACCTTGTGCGAGCGCCTCGAGGCGGCGCTGGGAAGCAAGAGCGGGAATTAGTGCGACGCGGGCGGGGGCGGCTTCCGTTAGAATTCCGCACATGTCCATCCGCCGCAGTGGCGTCAGTCCGCGCCCTGGCGGCGATAAACCCGTGGTGAACACTTGAACGCCGACTCTCCTTCCGCGACGGCATTGGCAGCAGCCCCGGCTGCCGACGACACCACTTCGCAGTTCGTGGCCTGGGTGCGCGGCGCTGCGCCGTATATCCACGCCTTTCGGGGCAAGACCTTCGTGGTCGGCTTCGGCGGCGAGGTCGCGGCGGGCGAGCGTGCGCAGCGTCTCGCCTACGACTGCAACCTGCTCGCCGCGCTCGGCATCCGCCTCGTCCTGGTACACGGTGCGCGGCCGCAGATCGATGCCGAACTCGCGCGCCGCGGACTCGAACCCCGTTTCCATCACGGTCTGCGCGTGACCGACGCCGCTGCGCTCGAATGCGTGAAGCCGGCGATGGCGGTGACGCGCATCGAGGTCGAGGCGCTGCTGTCGCAGGGGCTGCCCAACACGCCGATGGCCGGCAGCTACATGCGCGTGACCGGCGGCAACTTCATTACCGCGCGGCCGGTCGGCGTCGTCGATGGTGTCGACTATCAATACACCGGAGCGGTGCGCAAGATCATCGCCGACGAGATCAACGCCGACCTCGACCAGCAGAACGTGGTGCTGATCACGCCTCTCGGGGTCTCTCCGGCGGGCGAGATCTTCAATCTCGCGATGGAGGAGGTGGCCGAGGCGGTCGCGGTAGCGCTCAAGGCCGAGAAGCTCATCTACCTGTGCGACGCGCCCGGCCTGCTCGACGCCGAGGGCGGGCTCGTCGAGTCGGTGACCGCCGACGAGGCGCAGGAGAAGCTCGACACCGGCGAGGGCCTCACCGAGGATCTGCACCTGTTCCTGCCCTGCGCGATCCGGGCCGTGCGCCGCGGCGTGGCACGCTGTCACCTGATCGACCACGACAAGGACGGCGGCCTGCTGCTCGAGTTCTTCACCCACGCCGGAGTCGGCACGGTGGTGTCGAGGGATGCGCTGTTCCGCCTGCGCGAGGCAACAGTCGACGACGTCGCCGCGCTGGTGGCACTGATCACGCCGATGGAGATGGACGGCACCCTGGTGCGCCGTGGCCGGGAGCTGCTCGAACAGGAGATCGAGCGCTTCACCGTCGTCGAGCACGACGGCGTGCTTGTGGGGTGTGCCGCCCTGTACCCCTTCAGCGACGAGAATGCAGCCGAGCTCGCCTGCCTGGCGGTGACCCCCGAGTACCGGCGCGCCGGCCTCGGCGACCAGTTGCTCAAGCGTATCGAGCGCCGCGCGCGCGCGCAGCTCCTCGAGCGCCTGTTCGTGCTCACCACGCGCACCGCGCACTGGTTCCGCGAGCGCGGCTTCAGCGAACTCGGCCCGGAGGCCCTGCCGCGAAAGAAACGCGAACTCTACAACCTGCAGCGCCGCTCCAAGGTTTTCGCCAAGACCCTATGAGCGATCCCGCGGCAAGCCAGGCTCCCGGACACTGCGCGGCGGCCGCATCGGGAGTGCCGTGCTGAGCCGGTTCGGGGCTTCGCGCCCCGCCGCCGGATGGGCTTTCGTCGTCGGCGCCTGCGCGGCTGCGCTCGTCGTCGCCGGGGCCCTGCTCACGTACGACGGTCTTGCGCCTCTGGCCGACTTCCCGGAACTGATCGTCGGCGCGCTGACGGTCGCGCTGCTGGCGGGTTTCGCGACCTGGCGGTATCTGGCCGCGGTGGCCCGGCGCCGCGCCCGCGACGCCGACGAGGTGATGGCCGGGTTGCAACTGCTGCGCCGTGAAGCGGTGGCACCCGCCTGGGGCGAGGCCGAAGCGCTCGGGCCGCTCGAGCAGGCGGCACACCAGATGGCCCTGCTGCGCCAGGTGGCCGAAGGGGTTCACGGCGTCGAGGCCTTGTTCGACAACCGGCGTCGGCTGCTGTGGATCAGCCCGTCGATCGAGCGTGTGAGCGGCAGGGCGCCGGCCGAATGCATTGCGGCGGGCGATGTCCTCGCCCTGATGGTGCACGAGTCGGATCGGGCGTACTGCAATCGAATGGCGGCCAAGGTCCTCGACGACGGCCTGCCGCAGGATTTCGAGTTGCGCTTCGTCCGCCCCGATGGCAGCGTCGTCTGGGCCGCTTCGCACTGGCGCAGGGCGATCGGCATCGACGGCCGAACCGTCGGACTGCGGATGTCCGCCGAAGACATCCAGGGACGGAAGGAGGCCGAGTACAAGTTGCTGGAGACGGTGGCCGAGCTCAGGCGCGCGCAATCCCTGCGCGAGCACTACCTGCTGCGAAGCAACGACGAGCGTCAGCGCCTGTCCGCCCTGCTCAACCTCATCCGCCTCGGCATCATCTTCATCGATCAGGATCATCGCGTCCTGTACTACAACCGCGCGATGCTCGAAATCTGGCGCTATCCGCCCGACGCGCACCTGATCGGCACGCGCGACGCGGTGGTGCAGGAGACGGTGGCACCCTTGCTCGAGGATGCGGACGCCTATTTCGGCCACGTTGCCGAGGTTGTCGGCAGGCGTCAGCCGCTCAGCGAGATGTTCGAGTTCCGCTTCAGGGACGGGCGCGTCGCCACCGACCGCTCGGCAGTGGTCGAGGGTACGAGCAAGGGCCACGGCATCGGCCGGGTGTGGATCTACGAGGACGTCACCGAATCGAGGCGGATCTCGGAAAAGCTGGTCGAGCTCGCCGAGCGCGACCCGCTCACCGACCTGTACAACCGTCGGCGCTTTCACGAGGAACTCGAGCGCATGCTCGCCGAAGCCATGCGCCGGGGCTCGGAGGTCGGCCTGGTGGCGCTCGATCTCGATGGCTTCAAGCCGATCAACGACGAGTTCGGCCATCAGGCCGGTGACGAGGTCCTGGTCGGCCTGGCCGAGGGCGTACGCCGGATCGTGCGTCGCAACGAGATGTTCTTCCGCCTCGGCGGCGACGAGTTCGCCGTGCTGGTGCCGGACGCGGATGGCGAGGCCCTGAACGAGCTTGCGAGCCGCCTGGTCGAGGGGGTGGCGACGCTGCGCTTCGAATTCGACGGTCGTGAGGTCGGTGTCACCGCGAGCGTGGGCATCGCCTGTTATCCTTCGAACGGTGCCGACGCCGAAGCACTGATCGAGGCCGCCGACGAGGCGATGTACCGCTCCAAGAGCGGCGGCCGAAACCGCTGGACCCTGTCCGGAAGGCGCGCGGGCGAATCCGGTAGAATGCCGGGATCGGGCTCCGATGAACCAGACAGTAGAGAGGATTGAACGATGGCTCGCATGGTTAACTGCGTGAAACTTGGGCGCGAGGCGGAAGGGCTGGATCTGCCGCCGGTGCCGGGTGAGATGGGCAAGCGCATCTACGAGAACGTCTCGAAAGAGGCATGGCAGCAGTGGGTGAAGTACCAGACCATGCTGATCAACGAGAACCGGCTCAACCTGATGGACGCGCGCGCGCGCAAGTATCTGGCCGAGCAGATGGAGAAGCACTTCTTCGAAGGCGGTGCGGACCAGGTCAGCGGCTACGTGCCGCCGGCGCAGTAAGTCTGCGGCGCCCATTGCGGGCGCGGGCATGAAGACGAAAAAGGGATGGCCCGGGCCATCCCTTTTTCATCGCCGTCGCGCGGGCCTCGCTCAGGGCTTCTTCGAGGCGCTCGCGGCGGACTTCTGGTAGCGGACATCCTCGCCCTGCACCAGGAAGACCACGTATTCGGCGATGTTCTTCGCGTGATCGCCGACGCGCTCGATCGCCTTGGCGATGAACAACAGTTCCAGGCTGCTCGTGATCGTGCGCGGGTCTTCCATCATGTAGGTGATCAGCTGACGCATGATCGCCTTGAAGCGGCTGTCGACTTCCTCGTCCTGGCGCTTGATGGCAGTGAGATCGGCCGATTCGGCACGCGCGAAACTGTCGAGCGCGGTGCGGAGCATGTCGAGTGCCGGCGTCGAGGCAGCGCCGAGGTCGATCCTCGGCGTGTATGTGGTCTCACCGGAATGCAGGCGTCGCGCTGCCTTGGCGATCTTCTTGGCTTCGTCGCCGATGCGCTCGAGGTCGGCGATCGACTTGATCACGGTCATCACCAGGCGAAGGTCGACCGCCGCCGGCTGACGCTTGGCGATTATTTGGTTGCACTCGTTGTCGAGCTCCATCTCGAGCAGGTTGATGCTCTGGTCGCCCTTGATCACCTCTTCGAGCAAGCCCAGATCGCCGGTGCGCAGGCCTTGGAGCGCATTCATGAACTGTTGCTCCACCTGCCCGCCCATCTTCAGCACACCGCTGCGGATTTCCTCCAGTTCGATGTTGAATTGCTTGAAAGTGTGTTCGGTCATCCTTGGCATGATCCAGTCCGGTAGGCGAGCAGCCTGGCAAGGGCAAAGTGGGGAGCCTAGCAGGGCCCGGTTAAGTTTTTATTGCAGCGGGCAATTCGTGCAGTGGGCCCAGGTGCGCCCACTCAGGGACGCTGCCGTCGCTCGACGCCCCGGGCGCCTGCGAGCAGCAGCACGTCGGCGCTGCGATGGGCGAACAGGCCGTTGGTGACGATGCCGACGATCTGGTTGAGTTGCGTCTCCAGACCCTGCGGGTCGCTGATGGTGAGTCCATGAACGTCGACGATCAGGTTGCCGTTGTCGGTCCGGTAGCCCTCTCGCGTGCGCGGCTCGCCGCCCAGGCGGGCGAGTTCGCGGCTGACGTGGCTGCACGCCATCGGAATCACCTCGACGGGCAGCGGGAAGCGGCCGAGCGTGGGCACGAGCTTGCTCGCGTCGCAGATGCAGACGAATCGGCTCGACACCGCGGCGACGATCTTTTCACGCGTGAGTGCGCCGCCTCCGCCCTTGATCATCGCGAAGCCATGGTCGATTTCGTCGGCGCCATCGACATAGACCGGCAGGGCATCGATGCCGTTGAGGTCGAACACCGGGATGCCGTGCGACTCGAGCCGCCTCGAGCTTGCTTCGGAGCTGGAGACAGCGCCACGGATGCGCGAGCGCATGCCCGCCAGGGCGTCGATGAAGTGATTGACGGTGGAGCCGGTGCCGACGCCGACGATGATGCCGTCTTCGATGTAGTCGAGCGCAGCCAGCGCGGCCGCCTTCTTGAGTTCGTCCTGAGTCATGGGTGTTCCTGTCGGCGCCGTGCCCTGCGGTGGCAAACCGTCGGCCGCGGCGGGGAGCGAATGGCGCTCAGACGAGGCCGGAAAAGGGTTGAACGAGTACTGCCTCACCTGCGCTCACGCCGGAACTGTCCTCCGGCAGCACGATGAAGCAGTCGGCTTCGGACATCGAGCGCAGGATGCCCGAGCCCTGGGCGCCGGCCAGCGTCACGCCGAGCCGGCCGCCTGTGCGCAACAGGCGGCCGCGCATGAACTCGCGCCGGCCCGGCTGCTTGCGGATGGCGATCTCGCAAGGAACCTCGAAGAGCATGGGTTCGGGCAGCGGCGCGACGCCCATCAACTGCAGCAACGCGTCCTGCACGAACTGGTAGAAGGTGACGAGGACCGCGACCGGGTTGCCCGGCAGGCCGAACAGCCAGGCGTCGCCGATGCGCCCGAAGGCCATCGGCCGCCCGGGCTTGATGGCGAGCTTCCAGAACGAGACTTCACCCATGCGCGCCATCATCTCGCGGATGAAGTCGGCCTCGCCGACCGATACGCCGCCGCTGGTGATGATCGCGTCGGCCGCGAGCGAGGCGTCATGAAACGCCGCTTCCAGCGCCTGCGGGTCATCGGGAATGACGCCCATGTCGAGCAGCTCGCAATCGAGCCGACTCAGCACGCCGAACAGCGTGTAGCGGTTGCTGTCGTAGACCTCGCCCGGGGCGAGAGGGCGGCCGATCGAGGCAATCTCGTCGCCGGTGGAGAACATCGCGACACGCAGACGGCGCCGCACGACGACCTCGGCGATGCCCAGCGACGCGACCAGGCCGAGTTCGGCCGGGCCGCAACGCGTGCCGGCCGCGAGTGCGACTCCACCCTCGGCGAGGTCCTCGCCGGCGTGGCGAAGGTTTTGCCCGGCGCGCTGGCCTGGGGGGATAAACACCTTGTCGTGCTCACGACGCGCGACTTCCTGCACCACGATCGCGTCGGCGCCTTCCGGGATGGCGGCCCCGGTCATGATGCGCACCGCCTGGCGAGCACCGACGATGCCTGAGAACGGGCGTCCCGCGAACGCGGTGCCGACCACGTGCAACGCGGTCTCGCCGCCATTCGCAAGGTCGGCGGCGCGCACTGCGTAGCCGTCCATCGCGGAGTTGTCGTGTGCCGGAACGTTGCATGGTGCGATGACGTCCTGCGCCAGCACGCGGCCGAGCGCCGCGCGCACCGCGACGCGCTCCCAGCCGACGACCGGCGAAAGGCGATCGAGGATGATCTGGCGGGCTTCGGCGACGCCGAGGAAGTTGCGCGATTCGTCCGTGGCGGGGGCTTGCTGGGTCATGGGCTCGAGTCCGGATTGCGGCAGCCGCGGGGGTGTGTGACGGCGACCATTTTTACCACAACGGCGGCCACTGTTGGGCTGCTTCGCGCGCGCGGCTGCGACCGCTTTGCTAGACTGCGCGCCCATGCAAACCTCAATTCACGACTCCGCACGGGCGACGCTGATGCTGTCGGACCCCGTCCTCAAGTGCGCCGCCACGGCCGCGCTGCGGGCCGACTGGCAGGCCGGGCGGCTTGGGCTTGTTCCGGCTGTGGACGACCCCGAGCCGATCATCGAGCCGGGGCGACCGCCGCGGCCCGAACTGGTGGATCCACAGGCGCTGCCACGGCGCACATTGGGCAGCCCTGTGGGCCACGCCGCCTTGCTGCACGCGATCGCGCACATCGAGTTCAACGCCATCAACCTGGCCCTCGATTGCGTGCACCGCTTCCGCAGCATGCCGACGGCGTTTCACGACGACTGGCTGCGGGTCGCCGCCGAGGAGGCGTATCACTTCGGCCTGCTGCGCGCGCGCCTGAATGCGCTGGGCTTCGACTACGGTGATTTCCGGGCCCACAACGGCCTGTGGGCCATGGCCTGCAGGACCGCGCACGACCTGCTGTCGCGCATGGCGCTGGTGCCGCGCGTGCTCGAGGCCCGCGGCCTGGATGCGACGCCACCGATCATGGCCAAGCTGCGCGACATCGGCGATGCCGAAAGCGTGGCCGTGCTGGACGTCATCCTGCATGACGAGATCGGCCATGTCGCGATCGGCGATCGATGGTTTCGCGCCCTGTGCGCCGAGCGCGGCTGCGAACCCGAACAGACCTATCTCGATCTGATCGACGCATTCGGCGCGCCGCGCCCGCATCCCCCGCTGCATCGCGAGGCGCGACTGGCGGCGGGGTTCAGTGAGGCGGAGCTGGAGCGTCTTTCGGGGCCAGCCCGCCCCCAGCCGCAACTCGCCGCGCTGCCGCGGAAAGAACGAGGGGCGGCAACAGCCACCCCCGGCGGGTCAGGCGCGCGGCCGACGCGTCAGCGCAGCCCGGCGGCGTAGTCGGACACCGCCTTGATCTCGGGATCGGTCATCTTGATCGCGATCATGCGCATCATGCCGTTGGGGTCGTTCGCGCGTACGCCGTCACGGAAGGCCTTGAGCTGGGCCTCGGTGTACTCGGCGAACTGACCGGACAGGCGCGGGTACTGCGCCGGCATTCCGGCGCCGGCGGGGCCGTGACAGGCTGCACAGGCAGGCACGCCCTTGGAGGCGATGCCGGCGCGCCAGATGCTCTGGCCGCGTTCGAGCGTCTCGAGGTTCTTGGCCGCTTCGGGCTTGAGCTCGAAGGAGGCGAAATACTGTGCCAGCGCCTTCATGTCGTCTTCTTCGAGACCGGAGGCCATGGCCGTCATCACCGCGTTTTCGCGTACCGGCTTGGCGCCATCCCAGCCCTTGAATTCGCGCATCTGCTTGAAGAGGTATTCGGGATGCTGGCCGGCGAGCTTCGGATTGGCCGGCAGCTGGCTGTTGCCGTCAGCCATGTGGCAGCCGACGCAGACCGTTTCGGCGGTCTGTTTCGCCTTGGCGAGGTCCGGAGCCTGGTCCTGAGCCTGAAGGCTGCCGGCGACCAGCAGCAGCGAGGAGAGCAGCAGGGAACGCTTGATCATGTTGTCCTCGGAAAGCCGTGAGTGATTGTTTCAAACG
>JBFGZP010000014.1:0-21557 GCA_041586695.1 Thauera sp. | reverse complement strand
GCGAACAGGGCCGCCTCGTTGACCAGGTTGGCCAGGTCCGCACCGGAGAAGCCGGGCGTGCCGCGGGCCAGCACCTGCGGGTCGACGTCGGGCGCGATCGGCACCTTGCGCATGTGGACCTTCAGGATCTGTTCGCGACCGCGAATGTCTGGCAGCGAGACGACCACCTGGCGGTCGAAACGGCCCGGGCGCAACAGCGCGGGATCGAGCACGTCAGGACGGTTGGTCGCCGCGATGACGATTACGCCGGTCTGGCCTTCGAAGCCGTCCATCTCTACCAGCAACTGGTTCAGCGTCTGCTCGCGCTCGTCGTTGCCGCCACCGAGCCCTGCGCCACGCTGACGACCGACGGCGTCGATCTCGTCGATGAAGATGATGCAGGGGGCCTGCTTCTTCGCCTGCTCGAACATGTCGCGCACACGCGCGGCACCCACGCCGACGAACATCTCGACGAAGTCGGAACCCGAGATGGAGAAGAACGGCACCTTCGCTTCACCGGCGATTGCCTTGGCGAGCAGGGTCTTGCCGGTACCGGGCGAGCCCACCATCAGCACGCCCTTCGGGATGCGCCCGCCAAGCTTCTGGAATTTCGACGGATCGCGGAGGAATTCGACGAGCTCGGCGACCTCTTCCTTCGCTTCATCGCAACCGGCGACGTCGGCGAAGGTGACCGAATTGGCCGACTCGTCGATCATGCGCGCCTTGCTCTTGCCGAAAGAGAACGCACCACCCTTGCCTCCGCCCTGCATCTGGCGCATGAAGAAGATCCATACCCCGATCAGCAACAGCATCGGGAACCACGATACGAAGATGCTGGCGAGGAAAGACTGCTCCTCCTCGGGCTTGGACGCGGTGACCTGCACGCCGTAACCCATCAGGTCCGACACCATCCAGATATCCTGAACGCCGGGCGTATACACGGTGATCGCACGGCCGTCCTGCGTCGTGGCCTTGAGCAGGCGGCCATCGACGGTAGCCTTCGAAATCCGCCCGGCCTTGGCCTCCTCCATGAACTGCGAGTATTCCATGGTGTTGGGCGCAACCTGGCGCGCATTGAACTGGTTGAATACTGTCATCAGCACGACGCCGATAACCATCCAGATCGCGAGATTCTTGAAGAGATTGTTCAACGTTTCTTACCCCGAAAGCCGATATTGGCCGTACGCACGACTGACCCATTCTAGTGGTGAACGTTCCCGCCAGCAAACCAATAGATTCAATTGATGAGCCCCATGTGGCGCAAATGCTCAGCCCTGTCGTGGTCCCTTTCCAAGCAGGTAAACCTCGGCGCTTCGATCTCGCGAGGCCTTGGGCTTGCGCACTTGCACCGTGGCGAAGCCCGCCTCCATCTGCTTGCGAAACTCCATGAAGCCCTCGCCCTGAAAAACCTTTACGGCGAAATGACCACCGGGCTTGAGGTTGCGGACCGCAAAATCGAGCGCGAGTTCGCACAGGTGTATTGAACGCGCCTGGTCGACAGTCGGCACCCCCGACAGATTCGGCGACATGTCGGACAGCACAACATCCACCCTGGCGCCACCGAGCCGGGCTTCGAGTTCGGCCAGCACCACATCCTCGGTGAAATCACCCTGCAGGATGTCGACGCCGGCCACCGGCTCGACCGGCAACAGGTCGAGGGCGAAGATCCGGGCCGTCCGCCCGCAACGTCTTGCGGCGACCTGGCTCCACGAACCCGGGGCCGCACCGAGATCGACGACGACGGCACCCGGCCTGAGCAGGCGGTCGCGGTCGTCGATCTCGAGCAGCTTGTAGGCCGCGCGGGCGCGATAGCCATCGGCCTGAGCACGCTGAACATAGGTATCGTTCAGGTGCTCGTGCATCCAGGCCTTGCTGGTCTTGTTTCGTTTCATCGGCCCATTCGGAGTAGAATCCGTGCCCCACTGAAGTAGAAAAATCAGAGAAATATCAATGATCGAGCTCACCCAGGCCCAACGGCGCGAACTACGCGCCCGAGCCCACCACCTGAACCCCGTCGTCACGATTGCGGACAACGGACTCGCACCGGCGGTGATCGCCGAAATCGAACGCTCCCTGCAGGCACACGAACTGATCAAGGTTCGCGTACAGGGTGCCGAACGCGATCAACGCGAAGCCCTGATGGCCCAATTGTGCACTACGCTCGGGGCCGCAGCCGTACAGCACATAGGCAACATTCTCGTCGTCTGGCGCGAACGCCGCGCCGAGGAGAAGGTTGCGCCGGTGGCGCAGCCCGGACGCCCAGTCAAGGCCGCGACCGCCAAATCGGCCGCGGCCTTCGCCGCCGCCGCGCGCCGTGCCGCACTGGCCAAGGCGGCGGCCGAGACTCGTCGTTCGCCAGCCCGCGGCGCGGCACCGCGCGGCCGCAGCAGCGGCCGGGGCCGCTGAGCGGACGCAGGGTTTCAAGCCTGGCGCAAGGCCTGGCGCACCCTGAGCACGAGCACGGCACCCAATACGCTCTGCACCAGGTAGAGCACACTGGAGATGCCGTGCCAGGTGGTGAAGCGGTCACGCATCACGCTGTTCATCACGTCGTCCGGCGACGCACTCGCCTTTAGCTGCGCCATCAGCGGCTGGATGCCGAAATGGCCTGCAGCGACCATGACGAGCATGAGCAGGACGAGCCAGAAAAGGCCGCTTCGCACGGCCGCCGAGCCCAGTCGGACGGCCAGGAAAAATACCAGCCACAGCGAAGCCGCGAGCCCTAACCAGCCCACGTAGTCGAACAGCCGCCCCGCCACCCGGCCCGCCAGTGCGCGGTCGGGCAACATGTCGAACAGCACGGGCGCCACGAGGTAGCCGACGGCCCACATGCCACCGACCCACAGCGTGACGACGACGAGCACGAGATGGTCGGCGAGCCGGCTCATCGTGCAATCAGGTGTAGCGAACGTCGATGATCTCGTACTCGCGGATACCCCCGGGCGCCTGGACCTCGGCGATGTCCCCGGCGTACTTGCCGATCAGCGCCCGCGCGATCGGCGAACTCACGGAGATCTTGTTCTGCTTGATGTCGGCCTCGTCCTCGCCGACGATCTGGTAGGTCACCGACTTCTCCGTATCCAGGTCCTCGAGCTCGACCGTGGCGCCGAACACGCAGCGACCGTCGGCATCGAGCAGCTTCGGATCGATGATCTGGGCGTTGGCGAGTTTGCCCTCGACTTCCATGATCCGCCCCTCGACGAAGCCCTGACGTTCCTTCGCCGCATCGTATTCGGCATTTTCGGAAAGGTCGCCATGCGATCGCGCCTCGGCGATCGCGGCGATGACACTGGGACGCTCCACCGTCTTCAGGCGGTGGAGTTCCAGGCGCAGCTTCTCTGCGCCGTTGATGGTGAGCGGGGTCTTGTTCATGCTGCCTGATTGAGTTCCGCGTGCAGTTGCTGCACCGAGTAGACCTCGAGGTCGGCAAGCTGGTGCATGCCCATGCAGGCTGCGCGTGCGCCCTCGATGGTGGTGAAAATGGTGACCTTCGCTGCCAGCGCACTGGTGCGGATGGAGCGCGAGTCGGTGATGGCCTGGCGCTTTTCCTCGACGGTGTTGATCACGAGCACGATCTCCTCGTTCTTGATCATGTCGACGACGTGCGGGCGACCTTCATTGACCTTGTTGACCAGGGTCACCGGTATGCCGGCCGCCGCGATCACGCCGCCGGTGCCACGCGTGGCCGCAAGCGAGAAGCCCAGTTCGTGAAGCTGCTGCGCCACTTCGATGGCCGCCGGACGATCGGAGGGCTTGACGCTGATGAAGGCGGTCCCCGCTGTCGGCAAGCGCACGCCTGCGCCGATCTGGCTCTTGATGAAGGCCTCGGCAAAGCTGCGGCCGACACCCATGACCTCGCCGGTCGATTTCATCTCGGGACCGAGGATCGTATCGACGCCCGGGAACTTGACGAAGGGGAAGACAGCCTCCTTCACCGAGTAGTAGGGCGGCACGATCTCGCCGGTGACCCCCTGGCTGGCCAGGCTCTGGCCTGCCATGCAGCGCGCGGCGATCTTGGCCAGCGGCAGGGAGCACGCCTTCGACACGAAGGGCACGGTGCGCGAGGCCCGCGGGTTCACCTCCAGCACATAGACGACGGCATTGTCGCCCTCGCCCTGGATGGCGAACTGAACGTTCATCAGGCCGACGACGTTGAGCGCCCGCGCCATCGCCTCTGTCTGGAGTCGAAGCTCGTCCTGTAACGCACTCGACAGCGTGTAAGGCGGCAGCGAGCACGCCGAATCGCCCGAGTGCACACCGGCCTGCTCGATGTGCTCCATGATGCCGCCGATGATCACCTGGTGGCCATCGGACAGCGCATCCACGTCGACCTCGGTGGCGTCGTTGAGGAAACGGTCGAGCAGCACCGGCGATTCGTTGGAAACCTTCACCGCCTCGCGCATGTAGCGCTCGAGATCCTTCTGCTCGTGCACGATCTCCATCGCCCGGCCGCCCAGCACATAGGACGGACGCACGACCAGGGGATAGCCGATCTCGGCGGCGAGGCGCACCGCCTCGTCCGGCGTGCGCGCGGTGCGGTTGGGGGGCTGCCTGAGACCCAGGTCCACCAGCAGCTTCTGGAAGCGCTCGCGATCCTCCGCCGCATCGATCATGTCCGGGCTGGTGCCGATGATCGGCACACCATTCGCTTCAAGAGCGCGGGCGCGCTTGAGCGGAGTCTGGCCGCCGAACTGCACGATCACGCCGACCGGCTTCTCGATATGCACGATCTCGAGGATGTCTTCCAGCGTGATCGGCTCGAAGTACAGCCGATCGGAGGTGTCGTAGTCGGTCGATACGGTTTCCGGATTGCAGTTGACCATGATGGTCTCGTAGCCATCCTCGCGCAGCGCGAGCGCGGCATGCACGCAGCAGTAATCGAACTCGATGCCCTGACCGATCCGGTTGGGCCCACCGCCGAGCACCATGATCTTCTTCTTGTCGGTGGGCCGCGCCTCGCACTCCTCCTCGTAGCTCGAGTACATGTAGGCGGTCGACGTGGCGAACTCGGCCGCGCAGGTGTCGACGCGCTTGTACACCGGGCGCACACCGAGCGTGTGGCGATGCAGGCGCACCGCAGTCTCGTCGGCGCCGAGCAGTTTGGCGACGCGGCGGTCGGAGAAACCCTTGCGCTTGAGCTCGCGCATCTCGCCGGCCTGGATCGCCTTCAGCGACCGACCTGCCAGGGCCTTCTCGGTGAGCACGATGTCCTCGATCTGGGCGAGAAACCAGGGGTCGATCTTCGTCAGGTTGAACACTTCGTCCTGGCTCATGCCCTCGCGGAAGGCCTGACCGACGTACCAGATGCGCTGCGGGCCGGGAGAGGCGAGTTCGTGCTCGAGATCCTCGCGATCGGCCTCGACCTCGTCGAGCCCATAGGCGCCGACTTCCAGACCGCGCAGCGCCTTCTGGAAGGACTCCTGGAAGGTCCGGCCCATCGCCATGACCTCGCCCACCGACTTCATCTGCGTGGTCAGGCGGTCGTTGGCCTGGGGGAACTTCTCGAAGGCGAAGCGCGGAATCTTGGTGACGACGTAATCGATCGAGGGCTCGAACGAGGCCGGCGTGGCCCCGCCGGTGATGTCGTTGCGCAGCTCGTCGAGCGTATAGCCCACCGCCAGCTTGGCCGCCACCTTGGCGATCGGGAAGCCGGTCGCCTTCGACGCCAGCGCGGACGAGCGCGACACGCGCGGGTTCATCTCGATCACGATCATGCGCCCGTCCTTGGGGTTGATCGCGAACTGAACGTTGGAGCCACCGGTATCCACTCCGATCTCCCGCAGTACGGCGATCGAGGCGTTGCGCAGGATCTGGTATTCCTTGTCGGTAAGCGTCTGCGACGGCGCGACGGTGATCGAGTCGCCGGTGTGCACGCCCATCGGATCGAGGTTCTCGATCGAACACACGATGATGCAGTTGTCGGCGCGATCGCGCACGACTTCCATCTCGTATTCCTTCCAGCCGAGCAGCGACTCCTCGATCAGCAGCTCGTTGGTCGGGCTGGCCTCGAGACCGCGCTTGCAGATCTCGTGGAACTCCTCCATGTTGTAGGCAATACCGCCCCCGGTCCCGCCCAGCGTGAAGCTCGGCCGGATGATCGCCGGAAAGCCGATACCGCCCTGCACCTGCAGGGCCTCCTCCATGCTGTGGGCGATGCCCGAGCGTGCTGAGTCGAGACCGATCTTGGTCATCGCGTCCTTGAACTTGAGGCGGTCCTCGGCCTTGTCGATCGCCTCGCGCGAGGCTCCGATCATTTCGACGCCGTGCTTCTCGAGCACCCCATGCTTGGCGAGGTCTAGCGCGCAGTTGAGCGCAGTCTGTCCGCCCATCGTCGGCAGCAGCGCCTGCGGGCGCTCCTTCTCGATGATGCGCTCGACCACCTGCCAGGTTATCGGTTCGATATAGGTGACGTCGGCCGTTTCCGGGTCGGTCATGATCGTCGCCGGGTTGGAGTTGACCAGGACGACCTTGTAGCCTTCCTCGCGCAAGGCCTTGCAGGCCTGGGCGCCGGAGTAGTCGAACTCGCAGGCCTGGCCGATGATGATCGGGCCGGCGCCGATGATCAGGATGGTCTGGATGTCTGTACGTTTGGGCATTGCGTTGCCTCGGTAATGCGGCGACGCCACTGATGGGCGCCGAACGGGAACGGCGGGCGGATGCCCGCCCGGATGCTCGGGCTCTACTGCGCTGCGTCCATCAGCTGGATGAAGCGGTCGAACAGGTAGCCGACGTCGTGCGGCCCGGGACTCGCCTCGGGATGGCCCTGGAAAGAATAAGCGGGCACGTCGGTGCGCGCGATGCCCTGGTTGGAGCCGTCGAACAGCGACACATGCGTGATGCGCAGGTTGGCCGGCATGCTCGCCGGGTCGATCGCGAAGCCGTGATTCTGGCTGGTGATCAGCACCTGACCGGTATCGACGTCCTTTACCGGATGATTTGCGCCGTGATGACCGAACTTCATCTTCATCGTCTTCGCACCGGAGGCGAGCGCGAGCAGCTGGTGGCCGAGACAGATGCCGAACGTAGGCATGCGCGTGGCGACGATCGCGCGCACGGCGTCGATCGCGTAGTCGCAGGCCTCCGGGTCACCCGGTCCGTTGGACAGGAACACGCCGTCCGGCTTCAGCGCCAGCGCCTCCGACGCCGGCGTCTGCGCCGGCACCACGGTCAGCCGGCATCCACGCTCTGCGAGCATGCGCAGGATGTTCTGCTTGACGCCGAAGTCGTAGGCGACGACATGGAAGCGGCCACCGTCGCGACCCGCGTAGCCCTCGCCCAGCTTCCACTCGCCCTGGCTCCAGGGGTAGGTCTCGGTGGCGCTGACCACCTTCGCCAGGTCCATGCCCGCCAGGCCGGGGAAGCTGCGCGCCTCGGCGATCGCGGCTTCGGCGCTGAGCGCGGTCGCTTCGCCGGCGGTCACGATGCAGCCGGCCTGGGCGCCCTTCTCGCGCAGGATTCGCGTCAGCTTGCGGGTATCGAGCCCGGCGATCGCGACCACGTTTTCTGCCTTCAGATAGGCGTCGAGACGCTGGGTCATGCGGAAATTGGATGGCAGGATCGGCATGTCGCGGATGACGAGGCCGGCGGCATGCACGCGGGTCGATTCGACGTCCTCCGCATTGATACCGGTGTTGCCGATGTGCGGATAGGTCAGGGTAACGATCTGGCGTGAATAGCTCGGGTCGGTCAGGATTTCCTGGTAACCCGACATGGAGGTATTGAAGACCACCTCGCCGACCGTACTGCCAACTGCGCCGATGCCCTTGCCGTGGAAGATCGTCCCGTCGGCAAGCGCAAGAAGGGCGGGCGGGTAAGCACTCACAAGGAACTCCTGGATTCAGCCGAAAAATCAGGGACTAACGAGAATTCGCGTCCCGCAACCTGCAAAAAAGCGGGACGAGCCCCGTGGCCGATCCCGCTGAAAAATCTGTGGAATTGTATTATTTTGGCCGACCGAAGGCAAACCGGTAGCTTGCTGCCAGACGCCGGAGCATCTTCGAAAACCGACCGCGCCGTCTCAGCGCCGTGCGAGGCTGCCGCGCAGTACCTGGGCGAGCAGGTTCATTTCGCTGACCACCAGTGCGGCCTGCGATGCGGCTGCAGCGCTGCCATCGCGCCCCAGCTGCTCGAGACGCGCGGCCGCTTCGGTGGCCCGCCTGGCCCCGAACAGCCCGACAGAACCCTTGATGGCGTGACCGAGTTCGGCCAGCCGTGCGCAATCCGCCCCTGCCGCGGCTTCCTGCAGCCCGTTCACGGTCTTGTCGAAGTCGCGGAAGAACACCGAAAGCAGTTGCTGCACCACCTCCTCATCGCCGTCGAACATTGCCCGCACCTCGTCGAGGCTCGCGATCTGGCGGCTGTCGCCCACACCCATCTCGAGCAGACTGACATCTGCCGGCTCGTCGCTGTCGTCCTGGGGCCGGCAGGCACGCTCGATCGCCGCAAGCAGGTCGACGGGGCGGATCGGCTTCGAGACGTAGTCGTCCATGCCCGCGTCGAGGCAGCGCTGGCGGTCGCTCTCCATCGCATGGGCGGTCATGGCGATGATCGGGATCGGCCGCCAGGCGTCCTGCATCACCCAGCTGCGACGCGCCTCGCGCGCCCGGATCGCCTGCGTCGCCTCGATGCCGCCCATGACCGGCATCTGCACGTCCATCAGGATGAGATCGAAACTGCCCTCGTCGTAGGCCTCGATCGCCTCCTCGCCATTGTTCGCGACGGTCGCACGGTGACCGGCGCGCTCGAGCATGCGCGTCGCCACCGTCTGGTTCACCGGATTGTCTTCGACGACGAGAATATGCAGCGGCGGCGGCCCGTCCTCCGGCACCACCAGGCCGGAAAGCAGCGAGCGATCGGACTCGAAAGCGACGAGCACATCCTCTTCCGAAGCCACGTTGCCGCTGCGCGCCAGTTTGAGCGCGTCGAGTGCGTCCTCGGCGGCGAATGGCTTGGCGAGGCGAAACTGCAGGCCCAGTTCGCGGCATCGCGGCGTGTCGTTGCGCAGCGAGTGGCTCGACAGCATCATCACGATGCGGTCGAGCCAGGGGCCGGCGTCCCCATAGCGCTGCGCCAGGGCGAAGCCGCCGGGGTCCGGCATGTCGGCGTCCATCAGCACGAAGTCGAAAGGATCGCGCCCGTCGCGCGCCGACGCCAGCGCAGCGCGCACGGCCTTGCCATCACAGGCGAGCTGCGGCCGCAGGCCGTGCGCCTGGAACAGATCGCACAGGTAGCGGCCGAAGGCCTCGTTCTTCGGCGCGATCAGCACTCGTACCCCGGACAGCTCGCCGGCCTGCGGTTCGCGTGCGTCGGCGACGATATCGTAGGGGATGCTGAAGACGAAGCTGCTGCCCCTGCCCGGCTCGCTGGTGACGTGAATCGATCCCTGCATCAGCTCGACCAGATGGCGCGAAATCGCCAGACCCAGGCCGGTGCCGCCGTACTTGCGCGTGGTCGATGTGTCGGCCTGCGAGAAGGCGCCGAAAACGGCGTCAACCTTATCGGCGGCAATGCCGACGCCCGTGTCGCGGACCTCGAAACGCGCTACCACGCTGCCGTCGGTGCGCTCGGGAACATCGACGCGGACCTCGACCTCGCCGCGATCGGTGAACTTGATCGCATTGCCGATCAGGTTGGTCAGGACCTGCCGCAACCGGGTCGGATCGCCGCGCAGGACGCCCGGGACATCGGCGGCGACGCGGAAGTACAACTCGAGGCCCTTCTGCTGCGCCCGCAGGGCCAGCGTGCGGCAGGTCTCGGCAACGACCGAGCGGGTGGAGAACTCGATGCTCTCGACGCTGAGCTTTCCTGCCTCGACGCGCGAGAAATCCAGGATGTCATTGATGATGGTGAGCAGCGCCTCGGCCGAGGACTTCACCGTCTGCAGGTATTCCCGCTGCTCGGTGCCGAGATCGGAGTCGAGCAGCAGGTCCGTCATGCCGAGAATACCGTTCATCGGCGTGCGGATCTCATGGCTCATGTTGGCGAGGAAGTCGCCTTTTGCGCGGCTGGCCGCTTCGGCGGCCTCCTTGGCCTCGAGCAGTTCGAGTTCGCGCAGCTTGCGCTCGGTGACGTCGCGATAGGTGCCCACCACGCGCCGCCAGCGCCCCCTGGAATCGGCATCGCGGGCATTGCCCCGGGCCTGCACCCAGCGCCACGCACCATCAGCCGAGCGAATGCGAAACTCGGCATCGAAGTACGGGGCCTCTCCTCGCAGGTGACTGACGAGGCGCGCGCGCATCGTCTCACGATCGTCTTCCTGGACCAGCGGCAGCCAGTCGTCGAAACCGCAACCCAGCTCGGCGTGGTCGAAGCCGAGCCACTTGCGCCAGTCGTCGTGGATCTCGAGCTCGTCTTCCGCCAGATTCCAGTCCCAAAGGCCGGAGCCCGTGTTCACCATCACCATGGCGAGGCGTTCACGGGCAGTCTTGAGCGCACTGAAGGCGGCATCACGCTGCACCTTCAGTCTGTCACGGACCGGATCGGGCGCGGCAGACGGCTGTTGAGCGTGCGTGCGCTCCGGCGATCCGCTCATCGTCCGCGCTCAGCGCAGGCCGAGAACGTCCTGCATGTCGAAGAGGCCGTTGTTGCGCCCGCCGAGGAACTGCGCTGCGCGCAATGCCCCGAGGGCGTATGGCATGCGACTGCCGGACTTGTGGGTGATCTCGATGCGCTCGCCGATGCCGGCAAAGAGCACGGTGTGATCGCCGACGACGTCGCCGCCGCGGATCGTGGAAAAGCCGATGGTTTCATCCCTGCGCTCGCCGGTCACGCCCTCGCGGCCATAGATCGCACAGGCGTCGAGATCCCGCCCCAGCACGCCTGCGACCACTTCGCCCATGCGCAGGGCGGTGCCCGACGGGGCGTCGACCTTGAGCCGGTGATGCGCCTCGATCACCTCGACGTCGTAACCCTGGTCGAGGATCCGCGCCGCCACCTCCAGCAACTTGAACACCGCATTGACCCCCACCGCCATGTTCGGTGCGAACACCACCGGGATGTCACTTGCGGCGGCAGCGATCGCGGCCTTGCCGGCGCCGTCGAAGCCGGTCGTGCCGATCACCATCGCCTTGCGCTGCTCGCGGGCGAGGGCGAGATGATCGAGCGTGCCCTCCGGACGGGTGAAATCGATCACGCAGTCGGCCGCTGCAATCGCTGCACGCGCATCGTCGGTGATCGACACCCCGCTCGCCACGCCGAGCATCTCGCCGGCATCACGGCCGATGAAGGCCGAGCCCGGGCGGTCGAAGGCGGCGGCAAGCGCGATGCCGTCTTCCTTGAGCGCGGCCTCGACCAGCATCCTGCCCATACGGCCGGACGCGCCGGCAATCGCAACACGAATGTCAGACATGACCTACCTTTGTCGAAATCAGGGTACCGGCCCACACGGCCCGGCGCGAGGGCATTACTTCTTCGAAGCGGGCGGGATCTCCACCACCCGACTGCGCTCGACGGCGGCGCCCTGTGCACCCCCATCGCCCACTGCCTGGACGTCGCCCTCGACATGATCGAGACTGTCGCCGACGAAATATACCGAGATCAACCGCTGCTCGGCCTCGCCACGCCCGGGCTTGAAGCGATAGACGTAGTCCCAGCGGTCGGCGCGGAACAGGTCCACGACGAGGGGCGATCCGAGGACGAAGCGGACCTGATCGCGCGTCATCCCGCGCTTGAGCTGAGCGATCATTTCCTGGTCGACATAATTGCCCTGGCGCACGTCGATCCGGTAGGGATTGACCTTCTCCGTGAGGGAGTCGAATGAACAGCCTGCCAGCAGGCCGAGGGCGATGAACGCCGGGAACAGGGAAGGACGCATGGATGGGTTTCGGAGAAGCGCCGCCGGCGCACTGTTCTCATGAAGGGGTAAAAAATATAACATAGCCAGGCTTGGCGAAATGCCTCTCTTCGCGCAATCGCGCCCATGCGCCCTTCGCAGGTATCCATGTCGGACAATTCCAAGAACCTGAAAAGTATCGGCCTCAAGGCGACCTATCCGCGCCTCCGGATTCTGGATCTGTTCCAGAGCTCCGACCAGCGCCACCTCACCGCGGAGGATGTGTATCGCGCCCTGATGAGCGACGGCATGGATATCGGCCTGGCGACCGTCTACCGGGTGCTGACCCAGTTCGAACAGGCGGGTCTGCTCGAACGGCACTACTTCGAGTCGGGCAAGGCGGTGTTCGAACTCAACGAGGGCGGTCACCACGATCACCTCGTGTGCCTGCAATGCGGCAAGGTCGAGGAGTTCTTCGACGCCGAGATCGAGCAGCGCCAAAACCGCATCGCCGAGGAGCGCGGCTTCGCAATCAAGGAGCACGCGCTCTACCTTTACGCCGATTGCCTGCGCAAGGATTGCCCCAACCGCCCTCACGAAAGCTGAGTGCAGCGGCGCCACGGCTTCGGCGCACGCGGGCGAAGGCCCGCCACTTCGATCTGCCGGCACCCGCCGTGATCAGGCGGCGGAGCGCTCAGCGCTGACCGAGCATTTCGGCGGCGTGCTCCCGCGTCGTGGCGGTAATGTTTACGCCGCCGAGCATACGAGCGATCTCCTCCACCCTCTCCTTCCCATCGAGCAGGCTCACTTCGCTCAGCGTTTCACCCCCGCGCGCGACCTTGGCAATCTGCCACTGCCAGTCGGCGCAGGCCGCCACCTGGGGCAGATGAGTCACGCACAACACCTGGCGCTCGCGCCCGAGCCGGGCAAGCAGCTTGCCGACGATCTCGGCGACTCGGCCACCGATTCCGACATCGACCTCGTCGAAGATGAGCGTCGGCGTTGCCGAATCACGGCTCGTCATGACCTGGATCGCCAGCCCGATGCGCGACAGTTCGCCGCCGGAGGCCACCTTTGCGAGGCTGCGCAGCGGCTGCCCCGGGTTGGCCGCAACCCGGAACTCGACCACCTCCATCCCGTGCGCGGCAGGCGCGCAGGGCTCGAGCGCGACTTCGAAGCGTCCGCCGGCCATCGCAAGCGTCTGCATGGCTTCGGTGATCTCGGTCGACAAGGCCTGCGCAGCGGGACCTCGCACGGCCGAGAGCCTGGCTGCGACACTGTCGTAGGCCTCGCGCGCCGCGGCCTCGGCCGCCGCCAGGCGTGCCGGGTCGGCCGTGGCCTCGAGCGCCTCCAGTTGCTGCCGCCATTGCCGCTGCAACTCGGGGAGCGCTTCCGGCGCAACACGGTACTTGCGCGCGCTATCCACGACCGCGGAGATGCGGCGCTCCACTTCGGCCAGTCGCTGCGGGTCCAGATCGAGCCGATCACGATAGCGGCGCAAGGCATGGAGCGCCTCGTCGGTCTGGATCGCGGCGGCCGAGAGCAGGTCGCGCACTTCTGCGAGGCCGGCGTCGATATCCGCCAGCTCGGCCATGCGGCCGTCGAGGTGGCGCAACACCGAACACACGGCGAGGTCGCCCTCGCCGAGTGCAGCCAGCGTTTCGTCCGCCCCTTCCATCAGACCGGCCGCGTGCGCGAGCCGGCTGTGCTCGCCATTGAGTTCGCTCCACTCGTCCGCATCGAACCCGAGTTCCTCGAGCTCCCTGAGCTGCCAGCCGAGCAGCTCGCGCTCGCGCGCGGAACTGGCGGAATCCTGCTCGGCATCCTCGCGCAGCCGGGCGAGGCGCTGCCATTCCCGATAGCGGTCGGCGACCTCGGCAGTGATCGTCTGCGCGCCGGCATGGGAATCGAGCAGGCCTCGCTGGGGCTCGGGTCGCAGCAGCGCGTGGTGCGCATGCTGGCCATGGATGTCCGCCAGCCACTCGCCCGCGGCGCGCAACTGCGTCAGGGTGACGCTCGTGCCATTGATCCAGGCGCGACTGCGGCCGCCGGCCTCGACGCTGCGGCGAAGGATCAGCACTTCTTCATCGCCCGCCAGCGCCTGCTCGGCGAGCCAGTCGGCCAGACCGCCTTCGGCCGGCAGGTCGAACTCGGCAGCAAGGTCGGCACGCTCCCGCCCCTGCCGGACCATGCCGGCTTCGGCACGGCCTCCGAGGGCGAGGCCGAGCGCATCGAGCAGGATCGACTTGCCCGCGCCGGTTTCGCCTGTGAGCGCGCCGAATCCGGCACCGAATTCGAGTTCGAGTCGGTCGACGATGACAAAATCACGGATGGTCAGGCTTCGCAGCATCTTCTTGGTTCGGCGGTCAGTCGAAAAGGAACGGGATATTCGGGGTCGGCCGCGCCCGCCGTCACGCTGCGCCCGAGCCGGCCCCGCTAGTTGCCGCGCGGCGCGGCGCTCCAGTGGAGCTTCTCCCGCAGCATCGCGAAGTAGCTGTAGCCCTCGGGATGAAGCAGGCGCAGCGAATGCGGCGAACGGGTCAGCCGCACGCAGTCGCCGGCACGCAGTTCGAGGCGGGCCTGGCCGTCGAAATGGACCCGCGCATCGTGCGGCAACAGCAGGACGATATCGATCCGGCTCGTATCGGGCAGGGTGATCGGGCGCGCGGTCAGTGCATGCGGACACAAGGGCACCAGCGCGATGCCGCCAACGCTCGGGTGCAGGATCGGCCCGTTGGCCGACAGCGCATAGGCTGTCGAACCGGTCGGCGTGCCCACGATCATGCCGTCGGAACGCTGGGTATAGACGTACTCGCCATCGATCGACAGGTCGAATTCGATCATGCGCCCGAGCTCGCCCTTGTTTACGACGACGTCGTTGAGCGCGAGCGTGTGGAAGAGCCGCGTACCGGCACGCAGCACCTCGGCGTCTAGCATGAAGCGCGTTTCCTCACGGTAGGCACCGTCGATGATCTCGCCCAGGCGCAACAAGGCATCGCTGCGGGCGATATCGGTCAGAAAGCCGAGACGGCCGAGGTTGACGCCGACGAGGGGGACCTCATACTCGGCAAGCCGCCGCGCCGCGTACAGCAGGGTGCCGTCGCCCCCGACCACGATGGCGAGATCGGCGTCCGCGCCGATATGCTCGTACGTCGCCACCGGGTAATCTCCCGCGCCGCCGATGGAACTTGCCGTGCCCTGCTCGATCCACACCGTCAGCCCCCGCTTGCGCAAGTAGGCGGCAATGTGGAGCACGGATTCGGTGACGTCCCGGCTCTGATACTTGCCGATGAGGGCGATGTGCGTGAATGTGGTGCTCATGGGCGCCGATTAAACCATATTCGGATCGGAGCCTGGCAGCTGCGGGCGGGCGTGCCAGATAGGGTGCGGTCGCTTGTGGTCTCGAGTTGCACACTTGCCCGGAATCCCGGCTATAGTTTCCGTCTGTTATGAATGCGCTAGACTCCCGCTCCCAGATCCTGCTCAAGACGCTGATCGAACGGTACATCACCGACGGTCAGCCCGTCGGTTCGCGTGCGCTGTCGCGCTACTCGGGGCTCGAGCTGTCCCCGGCGACCGTGCGCAACGTGATGAGCGACCTCGAGGAAATGGGCTTCATCGCCAGTCCGCACACCTCGGCCGGACGGGTCCCGACTCCGCTTGGCTACCGCTTCTTCGTCGATGCCCTGCTCACGGTGCAGCCCCTCGACACCTCGCGTGTGCGCGAGCTCAAGGGCCAGTTGCAGCCGGACCAGCCCCGCCGCCTGCTGAGTTCGGCTTCGCACCTGCTGTCGGATCTCACGCAGTTCGCGGCGGTGGTGGTGACGCCGCGCAAGAATGCCGTGCGCATCCGCCAGTTCGAATTCATCAGCCTGTCGGAAGCCCGCATCCTGCTGATCATCGTCACCACCGCCGGTGACGTGCAGAATCGCATCCTCAATACCCGGCGCAGTTACAGCAGCAGCGAGTTGAGCGCTGCCGCCGGCTATCTCAACGAACATTTCGCCGGCCTGTCCTTCGAGGAGATCCGTTCCCGCTTGCAGGACGAGCTCAAGCAGTTGCGCAGCGACATGACCGAGCTCATGACCGCCACGGTAAACGCTGGTAGCGAAGCGGCCGAGGAAACTGACACCAATTACGTGATCTCGGGCGAGACCAACCTGCTCGACGTGGAGGACCTCTCCTCCAACATGACGCGCCTGCGCGAGTTGTTCAAGCTCTTCGACCAGAAGACCGGCCTGATGCAGCTCCTCGACCTGTCCAAACGGGCGGAAGGCGTGCAGATTTTCATCGGTGGCGAATCCGGCCTCGCACCCCTGGACGGTTGCAGCGTCATCTCCGCGCCGTACGAGGTGGACGGCCACGTCGTCGGTTCGGTCGGGGTCATCGGCCCCACTCGCATGGCCTACGATCGGGTGATCCCGATCGTCGACATCACGGCGCGGCTTCTGTCGAACGCGCTGTCGTCGAGCAAGTAAGGCCCGCCTGCTCCGGCTCGCGCCGCGCAACGCGCACATCGCGGCGAGTGCCGCGCTCGCCGTACAAGACAGAAAGAAAGGATATTCATGGCCCGCTACCGGACCGAACCCACCTTTGCGCACGGCACCGCCGCCCGCACCGGCATCCTGCTCGCCAACCTGGGCACGCCGGAAGCCCCCACCGCCACCGCGCTTCGCCCCTATCTCAAGCAGTTCCTGTCGGACCCTCGGGTCGTGGAGATTCCCCGCCTGGTCTGGTGGCCCATCCTAAATGGCATCATCCTCAACACCCGGCCGGCGAAGTCGGCGAAGAAGTACGCCAGCATCTGGATGGACGAAGGCTCGCCCTTGAAGGTGCACACCGAGCGCCAGGCGAAGCTGCTGGCCGGTTACCTGGTGGCGGCCGGGCACCCCGATGTCGACGTCGCGTGGGCGATGCGCTATGGCGCCCCTTCGGTCCCGGACACGCTCGATGCACTGCGCGCCAGGGGGTGCACGCGCATCCTGGTGCTGCCCCTCTACCCGCAATACGCCGCCAGCACCACGGCCAGCGTGATCGACGAGGTTGCGCAGTGCCTGAGCCATTGGCGCAACCAGCCCGAGATGCGCTTCGTGCGCAACTTCCACGACGACCCGGGCTACATCGCCGCGCTGGCACAGAGCGTTCGCGATCACTGGACCCGCAACGGTGAGCCGGACAAGCTGATAATGAGCTTTCATGGCGTGCCGCGGCGCCTGCTCGAACTCGGCGACCCCTACCACTGCGAGTGCCACAAGACGGGCCGCCTCCTTGCCGAAGCCCTTGCACTGGCGCCCGAGCGCGTGCTGGTCACCTTCCAGTCGCGCTTCGGCAAGGCCGAATGGCTCAAACCCTATACCCAGCCGACCCTGGAGAACCTCGCTGCGCAGGGTGTCGGCCGTGTCGACGTGATGTGCCCGGGTTTCGTGTCGGACTGCCTCGAGACCCTCGAGGAGATCGGCATGGAATGCAAGGAGGCCTTTCTCGGCGCCGGCGGCAAGGTCTTTCACTACATTCCCTGCCTCAACGAGCGCCACGACTGGATGGACGCGCTCGCCAGAATCGCCCGCAGCCACCTCGGCAACTGGCTGGCACATCCGGCGCCCGATGCCGACGCGCTCGCCGCCAGTCGCGGCCGCGCCCTCGCACTCGGAGCGAAGGTGTGAGTTCGAACCTGCGTCTCATCCTGCGCTGGACGCTCAACGCCGTCGCCCTGCTGCTGCTGCCCGAGCTGATTTCCGGGCTGCGGGTCGACAGCTACACCGCGGCCCTGGTCACCGCAATCCTGCTCGGCCTCGTGAATGCGCTGATCCGCCCGCTCCTGATCCTGATCACTCTGCCGATCACGCTGCTCAGCCTGGGGCTGTTCACGCTGGTCATCAACGGGCTGCTGTTCTGGGCGGTTTCCGGGCTCGTCGGCGGCGTGCACGTCGATGGTTTCGGGAGCGCCTTCTGGAGCGCCCTGCTCTACAGCGTGCTGACGTGGCTGGTCAACGTCGCGATCAGCGACCCAACGGAGCGCAATCTACGCATCGTGGTCGGGCGTCGCGACCGATTCTGAGCGGCGGCGCCCGGCAAACAGCGACACTGAAGCACGGCGCTGGCATCGCTCGGGGGACGAAGGCGAGCTTCGGCGCTCGTCAGTCTTCGACAAGTTGCAGGTCGAGGCCGCCGGTGGCGGTGTAGTCGCCGCGAACCGCCGGCGGGGCGCCTTCGGCGGCGCGACGGGCAATCTCGGCCATGCGCCGGACCACCACCGTAGAGACCACTCGATGGAAGCGCTCGAGCACTTCCTCACTCGCCAGCGCAAGCGCCGCCGGATTGATTTCGAGGTAGGTCAGGGGTTGTAGCGACACCACCGTCATCATGTGGCGGTGCTCGAGGTGATCGAGCCACGCCTGCACGCCGAACAGCTCGCCGACGCCGAGCTGGATGACCCGCCGGCCGTCGATCGACTCTTCCACCCGGCCGTCGAGCACGATGCCGAAACGCTGGTCGGACGCACCTTCGCGCATCAGCGTGACGTGCTCATCGACCTTGCGCCAGGAGCAGATCCGCAGCACCTCCCACAACTCGACGTCCTCGAACTCGGTGAACACCGCCAGCTTGCGCAGTTGCGTGAAGCGCTGCGTATCGGGCGGGACGTACTTGTCATCGAGGATCTTGTAGCGCACCGCCGCCAGGTCCTTGGCGAAATCGGCGCCGTTGCGATAGCGCGAGTACAGATCCTTTTCGAGCGCCTTGCGGATGACCGCATCCATCTGTTCGGGTACATCCGGGTTGAGCTGCGACACCGACGGGGGGTCGACGTTGATGATCTTGTACACCAGTTGCGCCGGATTCGCGGCGCGAAACGGCAGCCGGCCGGTGAGCATGTGGAACAGCAGCACGCCGAGCGAATAGAGGTCGGTCTTCTGGTTGAGCGGATAGCCCTTGATCTGCTCGGGACTCATGTAGGCAGGTGAGCCCACCCCCATGATGAAAGTCGAATCGGCCTCGACTTTCTTGCTGATGTTGAGCGCCAGGCCGAAGTCGGTGATCTTCACGTTATCCTCGTCGTCGGCCAGGATGTTGGCGGGCTTGATGTCGCGGTGGACGATCCCCTGCCGGTAGGCGTGATCCAGCGCCATGCAGCACTTGAAGATGATGCCGATCGTACGGTGGATCGGCAGCAGGCGCTCGAAGCTGCAATAGCGCTCGAGCGACTCGCCGGGAAAGTACTCCATCACCACATAGGCCTGCTTGGGCTCGACCGAGGCGTCGAGGATGCGAATGATGTTGGGATGATTGAGCCGGCTGGAAACCGCCTTTTCCGCCTTCAGCAGCTTAATCAGGCGGCGGTTCCATTTCGCTTCGTCCTTGACCTTGTCGTCGAAGCGCACGTGCTTGAGCGCAATCGGCCGCGGGTAGTCCGGATGTTCCGCAAGGTAGACGATCGCGGTCGCCCCGCGCCCGACCTCGCGCAGGATTCTGTACTGGCCAATCTTCTCCGGAAGATCACTCATAGCATTCGGGCAGCGGCTTCGCGCGCGGCTGCGCAACACGATCCATATGGGCAATTGTGGCACGAAGAGGGTCTGACGCGCAGGTCGGCAAGCATCCCGCGTGTCGCCCGCGCCAGCACGCGGTTGTCCGCCCGTCGCGCGCCATGCTTAAATCCGGCGATCCAGCCGGCAGTCCCGGCCAATCGTCCGCCCACGGAGAATCGCCTTGAACCAAGCGGTTGAGCTTCTGATCCACGCCCGCTGGATTGTTCCGGTCGAGCCTGCCGGCACCGTGCTCGAGAACCATTGCGTTGCCATCGCGAACGGCCGCATCGTAGCCGTCGTCACGCGCGAAGAGGCGCGCTCGCGCTTTCTCGCCGCGCGCGAGACCGAGCTTCCGGAGCATGTCCTCATCCCCGGCCTGGTCAACCTGCATGCCCACGCCGCGATGAACCTGATGCGCGGCATCGCCGACGACCTGCCGCTGATGCGCTGGCTGCAGGAGGCGATCTGGCCCGCCGAGAACCGGCATGTCTCGGCCAGCTTCGTGCGCGACGGCACACTGCTCGCCGCCGCCGAAATGCTCCGCGGCGGTATCACCACCTGCAACGACATGTACTTCCATCCCGAGGCCGCCGCCGAAGCCTTCGACCTTGCCGGCATGCGCGCGGTGATCGGCGTGGTCCTGATCGACTTCCCCACCCCCTATGCGAGCGACGCCGACGACTACCTGCGCAAGGGCCTCGCCACCCGCGACCGCTGGCGCGACCATCCGCAGATTTCCTTCTCGATCGCGCCGCACGCGCCGTACACCGTGTCCGACGCAAGCTTCTCGCGTGCCGTCGTGCTCGCCGAAGAACTCGACCTGCCGCTTCACGTTCATCTGCATGAAACCGCGCACGAGATCGCCGAATCGATCTCGGCCCACGGTATGCGCCCTCTCGCCAGGCTGGCGCAGCTCGGCGTGCTCGGCGAGAACCTGATCGGCGTGCATGCGGTCCATGTGGACGATTCCGACCTCGACCTGCTCAGTCGCTACGGCTGCAGCGTCGCGCACTGCCCCACCTCCAACATGAAGCTCGCCAGCGGAATCGCCCCCGTCGGCCGCATGCTCGGCGCCGGCCTGCGGGTCGGGCTCGGTACCGATGGTGCGGCCAGCAACAACCGCCTCGATCTCTTCCAGGAAATGCGCCACGCCGCCCTGCTGGCCAAGGTCAGCTCGCTCGACGCCACGGCCGTGCCGGCTCACACCGCGTTGCGGATGGCGACCCTGTCCGGCGCCGAAGCACTGGGCCTCGAGCGCGAGATCGGCTCGATCACCGCGGGGAAGTGCGCCGACCTGTGCGCAGTCCATCTGGGCGGTCTGCTCGCCCGCCCCTGCTTCGACCCTGTCTCGCACCTCGTTTACGTCACCGGCCGGGAGCAAGTCTCACATGTGTGGGTCGACGGCAAACCCCGCGTAGACAAAGGGCTTGCGCTGTTGCAAATTAACGACACGGAATTGCTCAGAATCGCCAGCGTATGGCAAACTAAGCTCGCTAATTGAACTGGATATAGTGGTTCGAACCAACGTGAAGATGGCAGCCAAGGCTGTTTTCCTTCTCCATTGCACTGGCAATTCCGGCGACTCGCCTTTCAAAGAGGAAACCATGATCAAACAAACCAAGAATCAGATGCTCATGCTGGCCGCCATCGCCGCGATCGGCCTGTCTGCTCCTGCCGTTCAGGCGCAGGTCAAGGACGTCGTTGTCGACGGCAAGGGCGAGATTCCCTACGCGATCGATTCGCGCAACGTCGTTGTCCGCAGCGGCAGCGGCCTGTGCTGGCGCACTGGCAGCTGGAGCCCGGCAGCCGCCGGCTCCGCCATGGCCGGCCAGTTCCCCGCCGGTTGCGAATGCGACAGCGACATCGTGCCCAAGGACAAGTGCGTAGCTCCGGTTGCCGCTGCCCCGGCACCCGCTCCGGCACCCGCCCCGGCTCCGAAGCCCACGGCCGAGAAGATCAAGCTCTCCGCCGACGCCCTGTTCGATTTCGACAAGGCCGTGCTGCGTCCGGAAGGCCGCGCCAAGCTCGACGACCTGGCCGCCAAGTCCAAGGCTGTCAAGCTTGAAGTGATCCTCGCCGTCGGCCACACCGACCGCATGGGTTCGGACTCCTACAACCAGAAGCTGTCCGAGCGCCGCGCTGCCGCCGTGAAGACCTACCTGGTGTCGAAGGGCGTCGAAGCCAACCGCGTCTACACCGAAGGCAAGGGCGAGAAGCAGCCCGTGACCGGCATGAAGTGCGACAACGTCAAGGGTCGCAAGGCTCTGATCGACTGCCTGCAG
>JBFGZP010000013.1:0-21712 GCA_041586695.1 Thauera sp. | reverse complement strand
GTGCTGCATCGCAACATAACTCGGCGTACAGAATGTCCGACGTTGGTGCGGCTGAAATCTCAACTACGCAACCAAGGAAGACCATCATGACCAAGTTCGCCACCCCCGAGCAGTTCGCCGCCGCCAACAAGGCCAACATCGAAGCCGTTCTGTCGCAGGCCAACGCCGCCTTCTCCAAGGCCGAGCGCCTGGCCGCCCTCAACCTCAACACCGCGCGTTCGGTGATGGAAGACGGCGTTGCCAACACCAAGGCCCTGATGGCCGTCAAGGACCCGCAGGACCTGATCAAGCTGCAGAGCACGCTGGCCCAGCCGATGGTCGACAAGGCCGTTGCCTACGCCCGCAGCGTGTATGAAATCGCCGCTGAAGGCCAGAACGAAGTTGCCAAGTTCGTCGAAAGCCAGATCGCCGAGATGAACAAGCTCTTCGCCGCTGCCATCGACCAGGCTGCCAAGTCCGCTCCGGCCGGTTCCGAGCCCGCCTTCGCCGCCGTCAAGCAAGCCATGGCCGCTGCCAACAGCGCCTACGACAGCATGAGCAAGGCTGCCAAGGAAGCCGCTGCCACTGCCGAAGCCAACATGACCGCCGCGACCAACTCGGCTGTCAAGGCTGTCAGCGCCAAGAAGGCTTCGTAAGCTTTCGCTGCATGTGCCGGGTCGGTTGAATCCGATCCGGCGAGAATGTCGCCCGGTTGATGCCGGGCGGCATTTTTTTTGCTGCCGACTGCCTGCGCCGACGATCGGGGGCGCAGGCAGGTTCAGCCGCCGATGAGCTTCAGCCCCGGCGGCAGTGATTCTCCGAAGCTGCGGCGCTGATCCGACTCGTCGAGCTGTGCCGCCTCGCGGACCATCGTGATCCAGGTCTGCGGCGCCTTGATGGCCTCGAGCCGCCGCGCTACCCCGGTGCGCAGATCGAGCGGCAGATCGCGCGAGCGATCGCCCGTCATGCGCGCGATCTGCGCCGCGGCGAAGGCGGCGGGCTCGACCGCCTTCCAGTCGAGGCCGAGCACCACGTCGAGCCATTGCGCGGCGATATCGGCCGGCACCACGTTGTGTGCGCTGCCGTAGAGCGACTCGCGCGCGCCGACGCGGCCCAGGGCCCACCAGGTGTGCGCTTTCTCGGCGGGGCGCTGCAGCCGCTCGAGCAGCCACTTGCCGACCTCGATCCGGTGCATCACCGGCACCCGCTCCAGCGACGCGGCAAGACGGACCATGTCGTCGTAGGCGCCCTGGACGGGGTCGCGGCTGCGTTTTCCGGCGTCCGCATTCTCCAGATGGCCGGCAAGCGTCTCCAGCACGCTCAACTGCGCCGCTTCGCCGAGCCCGCCCGCGGCGCGACGCCACAACGTCCACCATTCCGACCAGTTGCGGCTCTCCTGAACATACTGGATGCCCTGCTCGAACAGGCCCCACAACTGCTCGATGCGCCAGTCGTCGAGCGCGGCCCCGAGGCCCGGACGCAGGCAGTAGCCGGCGAGGTTCAGCCACACGCGTTCATGCTCGGCGGAGCGGCGGCGGCGACGCGCGCGCGCCATCAGCGCGTCGAACAGCGCGCGCAGCAGCGGCATGTCCCAGCTCTCGCGCTGGCCGAGCAGGCGCTCGAGGCGCGCGCGCAGCTGGCGGACCTCCTTCGGCTCGAGCTGCTGCGACTGCGAGCCGAAGACGCGGTCGATCAGCTCGACCGCGTCGGCAAGGCGCGGCGCGCTTGCGTCGGCGCCGAACTCCGCGTCCGTTTCCGCCGCTTCGCCGCGCAACTGGAACGCCAGCAGCCAGCGCTGGCCGGCATCGGCGGTGCTTACGCAATGCATCTCGAGGGTGCCGACTTCGGTGATCGACGCGATCAGCTCGACGGCGACTTCGGCGCGCTGCTTGCCCCCGGGTGCGGTCAGGATGGTGGCGATCGGCGGCAGTCGCACGAAGTCGTCGCCGCCGAGATCGACAAGATCGCCGGCCTGCCACGGCGCATCGGCGATCGAAGACACGAGGTGAAAGCGCACCGGCTGTCCCAGGCGCAGGGCGAAGCTGTGCTGCGCCAGGCGTACCTCGTGTCCCGCCTCGGTGCCGCGCGGCAGCACGCAGATGCCGCGGCGGCCGCGGTCGCCGCCCTGGCCGTCGTCCTCGAGCACGAGGAAGTAGCTGCGCGCCGAGCCGCCGCCGATGCCGTGCCCGATGCCTGCGCGCACCAGCGCGTAGGCGACCGCGCCGCGGGCGACGGCGACATCGGGTTCGTCGTTGTGCAGCACGCGCGGGAGGGCGCCGCGCCAGTGCCCGAGGGTTTGCTCGAGTCGGTCGGCCAGCGCCCCGGCACGGAACACGCCGCCGTTGAGCAGCACGGTGTCGGGTACCGGCAGGACGCCGTCGGCCGGGGCGTCGCTGCCGAGCGCCGCGCGCGCGACCGCGGCGTGGCGCTGCAGGAAGGCGGCGAGGTGGCGGCTGATCGCCGGATCGGCGGGGTAGGGCAGGCCGAACTCGACGATGCCGGCGCGGCGCCGGCGCGGCATCTCGTTGGCATCCTCGAGCGGCAGGAAGCCATCGACGACGAGGCCTTCGACCTCGTCGCGGCCCAGTTCCACCGAGCGCGCCGCGCCGACGAGTTTCGCCCCCGAGCCGAGCAGCGTCAGCGTGACGCGCTCGGGCGCATCCGCCGCCAGCAGCTGCTCCTTTGCCACGCGGCAGCGCTGAACGAGCTGGGAGAAGCGTGCCGCCGACAGGCGCGCGTCGGCACTGCCGAGGCGCTGCTCGACGAGGTGGGCGAGGGCGAGATCCATGTTGTCGCCGCCCAGCATCAGGTGGTCGCCGACACCGATCCGCGTCAGCCGCGGCGCGCCGTCTTCGGTGCCGGTCTCGACCCGGATCAGGGTGAGATCGGTGGTGCCGCCGCCGACGTCGCACACCAGCACCAGCCGGCTGTGGCCGAGTTCGGCGTCGAGGCCGTCGCGGTGGCGGAACAGCCAGTCGTGGAACGCCGCCTGCGGTTCCTCGAGCAGGCGCAGCCTGGGCAGGTGCGCCAGGCGTGCGGCCTCGACGGTGAGCGCGCGCGCACCCTCGTCGAAGGATGCCGGCACGGTCAGGACGATCTCCTGGTGTTCGAGCGGCGCGGCGGGAAAGCGCGCATTCCAGGCCGCGCGCACATGCGCCAGATAGCTCGCGCTGGCGACGACGGGCGAGACCTTGGCGACATCGTCGCCTGCGCCCCAGGGCAGGATCGCTGCGGTGCGATCGACGCCGGCGTGCGACAGCCAGCTCTTGGCGCTCGCCACCAGGCGGCCGGGTACGCGGGCGCCGAGCTCGCGCGCGAGGCTGCCGATGACCGCCGGCGTGTCGTCGCCCTGCGCCGCGGCCGGCCACGGACCGCGCAGCTCCTTGCCGGCAAGCTCTCCGGCGGCGGGGTGATAGCGCGCCGAAGGCAGCAGCGCCCGCGCGGCGACCTCGCCCGGGCCGACGAGCTGGTCGATCGGCAGCAGCTGGATCCGATCGTCGCCCGCCGCGGCATAGGCGACGACGGTGTTGCTGGTGCCGAGGTCGATGCCGACGATGTAGGACGTCACGCGTTTCAGGCTTCGGCGCCGTCGGCCCCGGCCTCCTCGTCCGCCTCGTCGGCCATCCCGCCGCGCACGTCGAACTCGACCCGCCAGCGCTCCTTGCCACCCACCGGCAGGGCCTCGAGCTCGAGGGTGCCGGTCTCGGTCACGCGCGCATGCAGCTTCACGCGCACGATCTCGCCTGCTGCGCGGCCTTCGGCCGGCAGTGTGGCCTCGATCTCGTCGAGCTCCTGCAGTTCGTCCGCGTCCCAGAATTCGAGCAGCGTGCCGACCTCGTCCTGGCGGCGCACGGATGAGCCGAAGAAGCGGAAGCGCACCGGCTCGCCGACGACGAGGCCGAACTCCTGCGCCGGCAGCGCAGCTTCCGTGCCTTCCTCCATGCCGAACGGCGCCACGCACAGGGCCTCCAGCGGCGGCTCCATGCCCGGTATCGCCGGCATCGACGATTCGACGCCGACGTAATAGGCGCGTGCAGTGCCGCCACGGATGCGCACGCCGCGGCCGCGCCGCACGTATCCGTAGTAGGCCGCACCGCGCGCCACCGCGAGGTCGAGATCGGTGCCGCCGAGAAGGCGGGCGGCGGGCGCGTCTTCGGCGGCGAGCCAGCCGTTGACGATCGTCAGCAAGCGCTCGGCGAGCAGTCCGGACTTGAGTACGCCGCCGTTGAACAGGACCGCGGTCGGGTGCAGGAAGCTGGCGCCGTCCGGCTGCGCGGCGGAAAAGCCCTCGAGCTCGGCGGTCGCGCCGCGCTGGCGGCCGAGGAAGGCGGCGAGGTGGCGCGTGATCGCCGCATCCTGGGCATAGGGCAGGCCGAGCTGGGTCAGGGCCCCACGGGCCCGGCGCAGCGGCGGCTCGGACACGGCCACCTGCGGGAAGAATCCTTCGAGCAGGCTCTCGCTCAGTTCCTCGCGGCTGACTTCGGTGCGGATGCTGCCACCGACGAGCTTCGAACCACGGCCGGGGACGACGACCGCCACCGCTTCCAGGTCGGCATCGCCAAGCAGCTGCTCCTTGGCGCCGCGGCAGGCATGGGCGAGCGCCCGCGTCTGCCAGGGGTCGAGCCGGGTGCCTTGCGCGGCTAGCTTCCTCACCACGCCGTAGGCCAGGGCCAGATCCATGTTGTCGCCACCGAGCAGGATGTGGTCACCGACTGCGACCCGGTGAAGCTCGAGAGTGCCCTCGCGTTCGAGCACGGCGATCAGGGAGAGGTCGGTGGTCCCGCCGCCGACGTCGACCACCAGGATGATGTCGTCGCGTTCGACCTCCTTGCGCCAGCCCCCGTCGCTGCCCTGGATCCAGCTGTAGAGCGCGGCCTGAGGCTCCTCGAGCAGGGACATGTTGGCGTAGCCCGCGGCCTGGGCAGCCTCGGCGGTGAGCTCGCGCGCGGCGGGGTCGAACGAGGCCGGAATGGTGACGGTGACGTCCTGTTCGTCGAAGGGCGCATCCGGATGCGCCACGTCCCAGGCTGCGCGCAGGTGCGAGAGATAGCGGATCGAGGCCTCGAGCGGCGAGATACGCGCCACCTCTTCCGGCGCGTCGGCGGGCAGGATCGCCGCGCGCCGGTCCACGCCGGGATGGCACAGCCAGCTCTTGGCGCTCGACACCAGCCGAATCGGCGTGGCCGCGCCGCGGGTGCGCGCGAGTTCACCAACGGCGAAGTCCTGTTCGGCGCTCCAGGGCACGCTCAGGTCGCCTTCGGCCAGCTCGCTGGCATGGGGCAGGTAGAGGAAGGAGGGCAGCAGCGGGAGTTCGTCGATGACGCCGGGACCGGTGAGCTGCGGCACCGCCAGCACGCCCTGCGTCGCGCGTTCGCCGTCGCTCGCCTCGATGTCCACGTAGGACAGCGCGCAGTGGGTGGTGCCGAGGTCGATGCCGATGGCGTAGCGTGGGGTGCTCATAGCTCGACCTCCGCCTGGGCGACGATTGCCGGGTCATGGCCGGCGACGAGCCTGGGCAGGCGGCTTTCGACCACCTTCCAGCCGCGATGGCTGAGGCTGCCGCGGAAGGGCGGCTGGCCGACGACATTGCCGGTAAGCCGGATCGCGGCGGCATCGAAGCCTTCGTCCAGGGTGATGCGGCTGCCTTCGTCTTCCGCGCGCAGCGGCTCGATGCTGAAGTGCTCGCGCAGCACCTTGCGGCAGCCCTCGTGGACGATGCGCGCGGCGGCGCCGATGTCGGCGTCGGTGTGGGGGGCGATGTCCTCCTCGACGAAGTCGATGAGGCGTGCGTCGCGCTGCAGCAATCCGAGCAGCTGCAGGGCCGCCTCGTGCGGCGCCTCCCGCATCGCGGGCGCGGCTGGTTTCGGTTCATCGGCCCCGGGCGGCATCGCCGGCGATGCCTCGACACCTGCGCGAAGGCGCGCCACTGCTGCGGCGAGCGCGGGGTTGGCGATGATCGCGAAGAAGCTCCCGCATGCGAGAGCGATCCTGCGCAGGAAGGAGGGGTGCGGTTCCGCCATGAAATGCTCCTATTGCCTTGTTGGATGTTGCAGTGCAATATAACTCATGTCGCGCCGATTTTCATAATGCTGCCGGGCATTCGGGATGGGGCAGGACATGGGCATTGCCTGGGCATGACGATCGACCCGCTACGGCATCGACGCCACGCCACGGATTGCACTTTTTCAACAACAAGAACGATTCCCCGAGCACTGCGCTGGCATCGACAGCCTGCCTATGTGTCGCGGAATCCACAACCGATCAGAGGCCGATCGTGAGTGTTCGAGAATTCCTTGCCCGCGTCCGCGCGGCCGTCATCACCCTGCTTGGCGGCGGGACGCCCGCCTTTACCGACGTGCCGGGGCCGGCTGTCGGCTTCACCCGCGGTGACGCGGCGGGCGCCGACGCCGGGCCAGGCGAAGGATCTGCCGAGCGTGCCGCGGCGGTCGTGGCCGAGGCTGTCCCCGGGTTCGCTCAGGCCTTCGTGCGCGAGCCAACGGTCCGCTCTGCGCACAACGCGCCGTCGTCCGCTGCGCCGACCGAAGGCAGCGAGGCGGTCAGCGAACGCGCGTGCGCACCGGCGGCCGCCGCGGCGCCCGCGCGGGCGGTGAAGCTGGAAGACGAGGGCGTAATCACGGCCATCGAGTCTCTCGACACGGTGGCAGAACCTGTCGTTGTCGCGCCCGATCCCGACGCCGACAAGTTGCTGGCCCGGTCCGCGCTGCTGCAGGGCCAGATGCTGGACCTGAGCGCCCGCCTCGCCGACATGCAGCACCGTGTCCGCGCCTTCGAGCACCAGCAGTACCTGGCGCTCGGTGAGGTGCTCGACGAATGCCTGCAGCTGCGCCACGAATACCTGCGCCTGAAGGCGGAAGCCACGGGCGCTGCCGCCGATCTGGATGAAGCGCGCAAGGCGGGCGAGGATTTCGACACCTACCGCCGCGCCGCCGAGGAGGCCGCCCGGCCGCTGCCCACGCTCGGCGAGGGCGAGCAGGACGAATTGCGCAAGCTCTACCGCACCGCGGCGATGCGCTGCCACCCGGATCGCGCCGCCGAAGCCGACCAGGAAAGCGCCCATGGCTTCTTCGTGCGCGTCCAGGAGGCGTACCGGGCGCGCGACGTCGAGGCGCTGCGCCGGATCATCGGCGAGATGAAGGCAGGGCCTGGGCTGCAGCAGGAGGGTCCGGGGCGCATGCGCGCCGGCTCGGAGCTCAGGCTCAGGGTGAGCGAACTGCAGAACCAGGTGGCAGACCTGATCCTCGCCGTCCAGACCCTGCAGCTGGATCGCGTCTATCGGCAGGCGGTGCGGATCGACGACTGGGACGAACACTTCGCACACGCCCGCGCGCGGTTCGAAGCCGAATGCGCCGCGCTGCGGGCGCAGATCCGGGCGCTCACGGGCGCCCTCGGGTGATCGGCATGGACTCGATCAAGCGACGCGCAGACGCACGATCTTCAGCGGCGGATTGTCGTCCGGGCTCGGAAAGTCCGCTTCGGGCGCGATCCATTCGACCTCCTGAATGGGCCGGCCGGCCTTTTGCGCGCAGCGCTCGAGCTGCTCCACCCAGGCCTCGCGCCCGACCTTGGCGGCGTTGTTGCAGCAGATCAGCGTGCCGCCCGCGGTGGTGGCGAGCAGAGCTGGCTTGAACAGCGCCTGGTAGTCATTGACCACATCGACGACGCCGAACGGGCTCTTGGCGTAGCGCGGCGGATCGAGAAAGACCATGTCGAACTGGCGAGGGTCCATTGCCGGGAAGGGCGGCAGGTGCTTGCCGCGCACCATCTTCGCCTGGCCCAGGCCGGCGAGCTGGCGCAGCGCGGCGAAAGCGTCGCTCTGCACGAAGCGCACCCGGATCGGCAGCTCGTTGAGGCGGGCGTTCTCCTTGCCGATGGCAAGGTTGGTCTCGGAGAAATCCACATTCACCACATGGCGCGCCCCGGCCCGGGCGGCGACGATGCCGACACCGCAGGTGTAGGCGAAGACGTTGAGCAGGGACTTGCCCTCGATCTCGGCCATCACGCGCCGGCGGGCGGCGCGCAGGTCGAGGAACAGCCAGGGGTCCTGGCCGGCATGGCGCGCCTGGAAGCGGAACCTGACACCGTGTTCGCGGATCTCGCGCGGCTGTTGCGCGATCTCGTCCTGCTCCGGCGTGAGCACGTTGGAAACGCGCGAATTGGGCCGGCTGCGGTCGTTCCAGACCAGCGCCAGGCCAGGGTGGGAGGTGGCGTAAAAGGCCTCGATTTCGGCCAGTTCGCCGGCCTCGAGCGGCCGGTGGAAGGTCTGCACAAGCAGCAGGTCGCCGTAGCGGTCGACGGTCAGCCCCGCCTCGCCTTCGGTGCTGCCGTGAAAGAGGCGGTAGGCATCCGTCTGTTCGGCCTCCAGTTGTTCGATGAGGGGCGCGCGCGCGGCGAGGGCGGCGGCGAGGCGGTCGGGCAGGGACGATGGCATGGGCCGGGCGGTAGGACGAAGGTGGGAAAGGCGAACATGATAGAGGTCCGCGCCGATCGCTGCGGTATTTCCGCTGCCCGGCGAGCGAGGTCGCGGGCTCTTGGCTATTCGAAGTTCTCGATCGTGGTCGTATCGAGGTTCTCCCGATAGAACTGCTCGAGTTCGTCCTCGAAGAAGAACCGCGTCTCGCCGAACGCCGGCTCGAGCTCGTTGAGCCAGGTCGCCTTGTCGTCGTACCGCGCGAAGAAGGGCCGATGCACCCAGTCGGGGTTGCGGCCCTGGATGAAGCGCAGTTCGATGACTTTCTCGCCCTTGACCTCGCTCACGCCGAGGATCTGGACCTTGCCCGGATTGGCCGACATGCTGGGGCCACGCACGCTGCGGCACAGGCCGCTGACCTGCTGGTAAGCCTCTCGGAACAGCTCCCACGCACGCACCAGCGGCACGGAAAAGTAGTGCTGGGCGCCGGTATCGCGCACCACGAACAGGTAGTAGGGGATGCAGCCGAGGTCGACCTGCCGGTTCCACATCGACGCCAGCAGAGCCGAGTCGTCGTTGATGTGCCGCAGCAGGGGCGACTGGGTGCGGACGTTCGCGCCGGTCTCGCGCACCCGCAGCAGCGCATCACGGATGGGTTGCGGTTCGAGCTCACGCGGATGATTGAAATGGGCCATGATCGCCAGGTGGAGGCCGGCGGCGGACACCTTGCGGAACAGGTCCATCAACTCGTCGGTGTCCGGGTCGCTGAGGAATCGGTACGGCCAGTAGGTCAGGGCACGCGTGCCGATGCGGATGCGGCGCAGATTCGGCAGCCCGGCCGCGAGCAGCGGCTCGATGTAGGCGGCGAGGTGCCGGGCGGACATGATCAGCGGGTCGCCGCCGGTGAAGAGCACGTCGGTGATCTCCGGATGCTCGCGCAGGTAGCCGATCAGCAGTTCGATTTCCTTGGTGGCGAACTTCAGCTCCGACATGCCGACGAATTGCGGCCAGCGGAAGCAGAAGGTGCAGTAGGCGTGGCAGGTCTGGCCCTGGCTGGGGAAGAACAGGATCGTCTGCTGGTACTTGTGCTGGGTGCCTTCGAGGCGCTCGCCGCCGTAGATGGGGACGTTGTGCGACATCTGGCCCGCCGGGTGGGGGTTGAGCTCGACCCGGATGCGATCGGCTTCGGCCCTGATCGCCTTCTTGTCCGCGCCGGCACTCATCAGCCCGGCGATGGCGTCGTAATGGTGAGGCAGCAACATCCCTCGCTGCGGGAAGGTCAGCACGAACATCGGGTCGTCGGGGATGTTGTCCCAGTCGATGAGATGCTCCAGCACGAAGTTGTTGACCTTGAACGGCAATACGTGACCCACGACCTCGATGTCGACACGCAGTTGCTCGCTGATGCCTTCCATCTGGGGAATCTTGCGGAAATTCTGGATCGAGTACGCCTGGTAATCCATGTCGCACCTCCGGATTGTGTCCCGCGCCGGAACCTGTTCCCAATCACCGCGGCCTTGCTCAGTGTGACAGGGCCGGGCGCGCGGGATTCCGGCTTCGCTCCTCAGCTGCAAGTATAGGAAGTGCGGCTATGCCTCGTTGCCGCGGTGGTCGCCATCGAGGTAGCGACGCTGCAGATGGCGTCGGTAGTGCGCCGGGTCGAGGCCGTCGCCGGTCGCGTTGCGCACCAGTGCGTCGGTCTCGTGCAGGCTGCCCTGCGACCAGACATTGCGCTCGAGCCAGCCAGACAGGGGTTCGAACTCGCCGCGGGCGATGTGCTCGTCGAGCGCGGGGATCGTCCGGCGCATGGTCGCAAACCACTGGGCGGCGTACATCGCGCCGAGCGCGTAACTCGGAAAGTAACCGTAGGAGCCCATCGCCCAGTGGATGTCCTGCATGCAGCCTTCACGGTGGTTGCCGCGGGTGTCGACGCACAGCAGCCTGGCCATCTTCTCGTCCCAGATGTGCGGGACATCGGCGGCCTCGATGTCGCCGCCGATCAGCGCGCGTTCGATCTCGTAGCGGATGATGATGTGCAGCGGGTAGGTCAGCTCGTCGGCATCCACCCGGATCGGGCCGGGGCTGACGCGCGTGAGCAGGCGATGGAGGTTCTCCGCCGCGAACGCCGGCTGCGGCCCGAGGTGCTCGCTCACCAACGGCGCCAGCAAGTCCATGAAGGCTGGGCTGCGACCCAGCTGCATTTCGAAGGCGAGGCTCTGGCTCTCGTGGATGCCGAAGGAGCGCGCCGTTCCCGCGGGCTGTCCGCGCCAGGCGGGAGGCAGCCCCTGGGCGTAGCGGGCGTGCCCGGTCTCGTGGATGGTGCCGGCGACGGCGGGCAGGAAATCGCTCTCGACATAGCGCGTGGTCACGCGCACGTCCTCAGGCACGCCACCGGTGAACGGGTGGGCGCTCTCGTCGAGGCGTCCGGCGGCGAAATCGAAGCCGAGCAACTGCATCAGGCTGCGGCACAAGGCGCGCTGCGCGGCGATCGGGAAGGGGCCGAGCGGGCGGATCGGTGACTCGCTGCGCTGCCTGTCGCGCACTCGCGCCACCAGGTCGGGCAGCCACGAGGCGAGCTCGCCGAAGATGCGGTCGAGCCGTTCGCTGGTCATGCCGGGCTCGAAACGATCGAGCAGGGCGTCGTAGGGCGACAGGCCGGTCGCCTCGGCAAGACAAGCCGCTTCGCGCCGGCTCAGGTCCAGGACTGCCTCGAAGTTCGGGCGGAATCCGTTCCAGTCGTTGGCGGGGCGCTGCGACCGCCAGGCATGCTCGCACCGCGCTACGGCGAGGCTGCGCGCTTCGACCAGCGTCACCGGCACCGTGGCGGCGTCCCGCCAGTCCCGCGTCATCTCGCGCAGGTTGGCGAGTTCGGCCTCGTCAAGCGCTTCGCCTTCCGCGCGCTGCAGCAGCGCCGGAATGCGCGGATCGCTGCGGCCGCGATGGACCAGCGCGCGCAGCGCCGCCATGGCGCTGGCGCGGGCCTCGTTGCCCTTCGGCGGCATCATCACATCGCGGTCCCAGGCCATCATCGCGTCGATGTGCCGCCAGGCATGCAGGCCCGCATGGATCGCGGCGAGTTCGGAATATGCGGAAGCCATCGGTGTCCTTGTCTGCTTCAGGGGTCGTTGTGCTCGTACTGGGATGGCTTCGACCGTCGAAAGGTTCGCTGGATTGCCCGGGTGCGGGACGCGGCGTACTCCTATACTTCCATCGAGACCCTACGGACGACACAGCCTTGCTCAACATGGATTTCACCCGGCGCGCCCTGGTCGATACCGCCAACGCGCCCTGGCAGGCCAGCCCCATGCCCGGCGTGTGGCGCAAGCCCCTGGCGCGCGAGGACGCCGAGCGCGGCCACGCCACCAGCGTGGTGCGCTACGACGCCGGTGCGCGCTTCGCCCGCCACCTGCACCCGGGCGGGGAGGAGATCCTCGTGCTCGAGGGCGTCTTCTCCGACGAGCACGGCGACTTCGGCCCCGGCAGCTATATGCGCAATCCGCCCGGCAGCGGCCACGCCCCTTTCAGTGATGAGGGCTGCGTGCTGTTGGTGAAGCTGCACCAGTTCGCCCCCGGCGATCGCGCCAGTGTGCGCATCGACACCGCCACCGCCGACTGGCTGCCGGGCCAGGGCGGACTGCAGGTGATGCCGCTGCACGACTTCGAAGGCGAGCATGTGGCGCTGGTGAAGTGGCCGGCCGGCGAACGCTTCGCAGCCCACCGCCACTGGGGCGGCGAGGAGATCTTCGTTCTGAGCGGTGAGTTCATCGACGAACACGGCCGCTACCCTGCCGGCACCTGGCTGCGCAACCCGCACCTGAGCGCGCATCACCCGTTCGTCGAGGTCGACACCGTGATCTGGGTCAAGGTGGGGCACCTGGCCATGCCGTCGTGAGGGGTCATGCGCACTCGGACCTGGCGTAGCGCATTGCTCAGGCACCCTGCGCGCGTTGCGTCCTCCAGTCAGCCGGCGCGCCTTCCGGGGAAACAAGCGAACGAGGCCGTCCGTGCCGGCGTGAATACCGACGATTGACGAACAGGCGCGAGGGTGGGAGGCGTGCGAAGTCGCACAGCTCGGTGCGCGACCTTCAAGGTCGGGATTGCGGTCCAGCCGCGGCATCTACTATCGGTTCTCGGGTGGAAATCGCGGGGCCCCCGCTCAGCGACGCCGTGCGGCTTCGGCCAGGGCCCAGCTCACGAACGCGTCGCGTGCAGGATTCGCCCCTCGGTCGCGGGGATGGACGATGTAATAGCCGCTCGGATCCGCTCGCGCATCGTGCCAGATCCGGACGAGGCTGCCGCGCTCCAGGGCCCCCGTCAGCAGCAGCCGTGGTGCCAGCACGATACCCTGGCCGTCTTCCGCCGCATCCATGGCAAGTGCGGTCTGGTTGAACTGCAGGGGACGACGGGAAACAACGAGTCCCGCTTCCTCGAACAGTCGATCCCAGAGCATGTGGCCATCCTGGATCAGTGGCTGTGCGGTGAGTTCCGCGAGCTGAACGACCGGGCCGAGCTTGCGTGCCAGTTCCGGGCTGCAGGCCGCAACGAGCTCTACCGGCGACAGCAGTTCCGCCACAAGACCGTCATCGAACGGTGGCCGCCCCTGCCGGATCGCGACATCGACGCCGTCGACGCGGAAGTTCGCGAGTCCTTCCGTGGCGACGATGCGCAGGTCGATATCCGGATGCAGGCGGGAAAAAGCGGCCAGACGCGGTACGAGCCATTTCGCCGCGAATGACGGCGGGACACTGACGGCAAGACGCCTGCTCTCGGGCCGCAGTCCGCGCGTCGCCTCATCGATGATCGCGAATGCGCGGCGTACGGGCGTGTGATAGCGCCTGCCGACATCGGTCAGGGCCAGGCCGCGCGCCTTGCGATCGAACAGGCGAACGCCGAGGTCAGCCTCGAGGCGCCTGACCTGCTGCGCCACCGCTCCTTGCGTCAGCGCGAGCTCTTCCGCAGCAAGGCGAAAATTCAGATGGCGGGCGGCGGCATCGAACATCCGCAGCGAGTTCATGTTCGGCTGACGCACGCAGCACCTCCGTAAGCCAGTAGTTTTTCTGCAGTCTCGTGCGACCAGAGATGATTTGTCAAGGGCGCGGGCCGGCGCAAGAATGCAGGCACGATAACCAATGGAGAGACGGTCATGACTTCCGGAAAAGTGGCACTCGTTACGGCGGGCGGCAGCGGCATGGGCGCGGACGCGGCGCGCCGGCTGGCGGCGGACGGATATGCGGTAGCGATTCTTTCCTCATCCGGCAAGGGCGAGACGCTCGCTAACGAATTGGGCGGCCTTGGCGTCACCGGGTCGAACCGTTCGGTGCCGGATCTTCAGCGCCTCGTGGACCTCGCCATGGAGCGCTGGGGGCGGATCGACGTGCTGGTCAATTCCGCCGGGCACGGGCCGAAGGGACCGGTGCTGGCGATCAGCGACGAGCAATGGCACGAGGCGATGGAGGTCTATCTGCTGAACGTCGTGCGGCCGAGCCGTATCGTGGCACCCGTCATGGCTGCACAAGGCGGTGGCGTGATCGTGAACATCTCGAGTTTCGCCGCCGTCGAGCCCGACCCCGTGTTCCCCACCTCGGCCGTATTGCGCGCGGCCCTTGCGAGCTTCGCCAAGCTGTTTGCCGACAGCCATGCAGCCGACAACATCCGCATGAACAACGTGCTGCCCGGCTTCATCGACAGCCTCCCCGAGACCGATGACCGCCGCGCCCGTATCCCGATGGGGCGTTACGGCGCGGTGAACGAAGTGTCGGCGCTGATCGCGTTCCTGGCCTCGGACGAAGCCGCCTATATGACGGGCCAGAACATCCGCATCGACGGAGGACTGACACGTGGCCTCTGAAGCACTCGACGCACGAGGCGCGGGCGGGCGAACGGCGTTCATCGTCAAGTGGGTGGCCTCGGTGATCCAGATACTGGGCTATTCCGCGACCGCCTTCGGCCTGACGCCTTTGAACATCCATCTGTTTCTCGTCGGGCTCGTTGGCTGGTTCGTCGTCGGCCTGCTCTGGAACGACCGCGCGATCATCCTCATCCACCTCGTGGCCCTGGGGGCGATGCTGATCGGGCTGGCGAACTAGGCGTTGTGGCCGAAACGGGCCCGGGCGGTATTGCCGAAGACCGGGAGCCGAAAGACGTGGCGGCGCGACCAGAACGGCATTGCGCCGTCGAGGCCTGCCATCGTGGCTGGTACGCGCCGTGTCTGTGCGGGTCAGTCCGAGAAGCTCGCCGGTGGCATGGCTGCGCGGTTGACGTTCAGCTGGAAAATGTCCGGCCGGGCGTAGTGACCTGCCACGTCGAAGGATCGGCGCGCGTGCGCGGCGCGCGCGGGGTCGATCTCGGCGTAGAGCACCTCCTGCTTCTGGTGCAGCGGGCCGGCGACCGGGCCGCCGAAGGGCTCGAACACGACGGCATCGCCGTCGCACAGCCATTCGTCGGTGCCGAACAGCTTGTCGCGCTGCGGGAAGTCATCCGGGATGTCGCGCGAGTGCATCGCGGTGGCGAGGCTGACGACCCAGCAGCCGCCTTCGCGCGCGATGTGCCGCATGCTGGCGAGCCATCCTTCGCCGCAGTCCCAGGTCGGCGCGATCAGCACTTCGAGGTTCTGCGCATACAGCGCGAAGCGCGCCAGCGGCATGTAGTTCTCCCAGCACAGCAGGCAGCCGATGCGCCCGACCGGCGTGTCGACGACGCGCAGCCCGCTGGCGTCGCCCATGCCCCAGACCATGCGCTCCGGGTTCGTCGGCATCAGCTTGCGGTGCCGGTTCAGCAGCCTGCCGTCCGGTCCGATGACGACCACGGTGTTGAACAGGGTGCTGCCGCTGTAGCGGCGGTCGATCTCGTTCATGCCGCAGACGACCGTGATGCGGTGCTCGCGGGCGGCCTCGGCGATCGGCGCCAGCGAGCCGGCTTCGATATCGACCGCGTTGTCGCGCAAGCGGTCGTGGATCTCGCCGGACAGGGCCATGTCGCCCCCGGGCTTGAGTCGCCACACCCAGGTGGGATAGCCGGGCAGGAAGGCCTCGGGGAAGACGGCAAGCTCGGCGCCGGCTTTCGCCACCTCGTCGATGCTGGCGACTGCGCGGGCCATCGTCGCCTCCAGGTCGAGCAATACGGGGGGCTTCTGGATCACAGCGATCTTGTGGGGCATGGTGTCACCTCGTTTCGGTTGGATTCGGTATTGGAACCCGGTGCCGCTCGCACCCGCGCTAGGACATCTGGCTCGAGCGCGGCCGGCGCGACACCGGTCCGGTTCTGCTATTCCGCCAGGCTGATCCCGGAGCCGCCCATTTCGGCCGGGACGTCCTTCATCTTCGCCAGTCCATCGTGGATGCGCAGCACCGCTTCCTGATAATGCACGTGGACGCCCGGCTCGAACGGCAGATCGGGAATGGCTGCCGCATAGACGTCGGTGAGTCCCATGGCCGGATGCTCGGTGAAGACGTGGCCGCCGCACTTCCTGCACCACTTGCGCTGGCTGTTCGGCGTCTTGCTGTACGAGGCGATGCTCTGTGCCCCATGGGTGATTCGCACGGCCTCGGGCTTCCACAGCGTAAAGGCGTTGACCGGCCCGGCCGACCAGCGCCGGCACGATTCGCAGTGACAATAACCCATCCCGGCGGGAGCCCCGCTGACGGTGAATTGCACCTCGCCGCAAAAACAACTGCCCGAATACGTCGTTTCGGTTTTCATGATGTACCTCCTTGATGCTTGGGACCATGACTGCCAGGGAGGCAGGCTGCTGCGCTCCCGGGCCAGTGGTGACGCTCGGTCTCCCTCAGGCCTGGAGCGCCCGCCTGCCGGCGGCAACGACCAGTTCGCAAGGCCCGGTGAATCCGTCCGCGCCCTCGAAACGCGCCAGCGCCTGCTCGATCTCGGTCCAGACACTTCCCTGGGCCTCCTCATCGAGCCCGCCGAGCATTTGATGCAGTGCCCCGAAGGATTCACGCTCGAAGCGCACGCACTCCGCTGCCGACGACAGCCGCAGCGGCGCGGCCACCACGTGTTCCTCGGCGTCTTCGAAACCGGCCTCGGTCAGCGCCTGCCGAAGCGCTCCCGGATTGCCGAGGCTGAAGGGCCCCGGCTGGCCTGCGGCGGGCGGAGGAAGTTCGGCGCGCTCGCGGATGATCGACACCGGCAAGGAGAAGAATGCGTTGTTCTGCGGGGTCGAATAGACGATCGCCGCAAACCGGCCGCCCGGCTTGAGTGCGCGCAGGATGCCTTTCAGCGCGCGCTGCTGGTCGGGGAAATAGATCAGGCCGACGCGCGAGATGACGGCGTCGAAGCTGCCGGGCTCGAGCGCGAGGTCCTCGCCGTCCATCACCCGGACATCGAGCTGGGAGAAACCCTGTTCCCGCGCCGCGGCGGCAGCGTACTCGAGGATGTTGGAGGAGATGTCGGTGGCGAGCACGTAGCCGCTCGTGCCGATGCGGGCCGCGGCCTGCAGGCTCTGGTCGCCGGCACCTGCGGCGACGTCGAGCACGCGTGACCCGCTATGGACCCTGGCCATGTCCAGCATGGTTTCGGTGGCCGGGCCGAGCCAGGTCCGCAGCGTATCGCCCCAGTCGTTCCAGGCCTTGGCCGCGGATTGCCACTGCTGTCGGGTCGTCGTCTTGTAGAGCTCGGGATTGAATTGCGTTGCGGTCATGATCGGCTCCTCGATTGGTTGAAAATGTTGCCCAGGGGAGGCGCCTGCGCCTCTGTTACCCTGAACCCACGCCTTCACTCTGGCAGCGCATCGTTGTAGCCAGCGTTTGAACGAACGGATCGCTCCGAACAAGGCAGTAGAGACCGACAACGAGGAGGATTCGCCTTGCCCACCGCGGCCAAAGCCCTGTCGTCTCGATGCCTGCAGATCCTCGTGCTGGGCGAGCTGCAGGTGTGTCGGGGCGGGGCGTCACTGGTGCTGCCCGCATCCCGGAAGACGCGGGCGCTGCTGGCTTATCTGGCGGTGACGGCAAAGCGGCATCTTCGCAGCGAACTCTGTGGCCTGTTCTGGGAGGACGCCGCCGACCCGAGGGCCGGGCTGAGGTGGAGCCTGACGCAGATCAGGCGGGCGCTGGGCGAGCGCGACAGCAGCGTCGTCCGCGCGGATCGTGAATCCATCGAGTTGCTCGGGGGCGAGGTGGCCACCGATCTCGCCCGGCTCGCGGTCCTGAGGCGCGACGGTATCGCCGGCGCGCCTCGCGAGGCGCTGATCGAGGCCAGCAGACTGTTTCGCGGCGAGTTTCTCGAAGGGCTCGACTTGCCGACCTGCTATGCATACCACGAGTGGTGCATGTGCGAACGCGAGGCGGCGAGCCGGCGCCACGAGCAGATCCTGACAGCACTCCTCGACTGCCATGGCGACAGCCCCGGGCAGGCGCTCGCGCATGCCCGCGCGCTGGCCGCGCACAACCCGCTGAACGAACGCGGACACGTCGAACTGATGAAAGCGCTCGGGGCCCTGGGGAGGCGGCGCGACGCGCTCGCCCAATACGAGCAGTGCCGCCGGATATTCGAGCGCGAGCTTGGCCTCGGGCCACCGGCCAGCCTCGTCGAAGCGCGCGCGAACCTCGAGCTGGCGCCCGATGCACGGAGCGAGGACATCGAGGTCCGCGTGGCCGTGCCGCCGACGCACGCGGTCGCCGGCCGCGCGCGCGCCCCACTCATCGGCCGGGAAGGGGAAGTCGCGCAATTGGCGAAGCGCATCGAGCTGGACAGGAGCGGGCAGGGGTCGGATGTCCTGCTCGTGACCGGTGTCCCGGGGATCGGCAAGTCGCGCCTGCTCGACGAGTTCGAGCAGCGGATCGAGGCGGCGGGCGGACGTTTTCTGCGCGGCCGCGCGTTCGAGGCCGAGATGGTCCGGCCCTTTGGCTTCTGGATCGATGCCCTGCGCGGGCTGCACGAAAGCGATCTTCCGGGCGCGCTGCGTGACGCACTGCTGCCGCTGACGCAGGCCGGCGCGCGCGAGCCCCTGGCAGGTGATCGCGACACGCTGTTCGATGCGGTGGTGAATGCCCTGTCGCACCTTGCGAAGTCGGGCCCGGTGGCGGTGCTGGTGGACGACCTGCACTGGATCGAGGCGTCGTCTGCCGCGCTCCTGCACTACGCGATGCGCCAACTGGCGGGAACGGCGGTGGTGTTCGCGCTCGCCGGGCGCACGGGCGAACTGGAGGACAACGCCTCGGCGCAGAACCTGATCGCCGCGCTGGCGCAGTCGAGGCGGCTCGCCCGCATCGCGCTCGGACCCTTGGTCGATGCCGACGCGCGCGCGCTCGTCGGCGGCGTGGCGGCGGTGGCCGATCCCGACCGCATCGTCGCGCAGGCGCAGGGCAATCCGCTCATCCTGCTCGAACTCGCCAGCTCGCAAGACGCGGCCGGCGAGTCGTCGGGTCTGCTCGAGCATATCCTGGAAACACGGATATCCCGGCTGTCGCAGGGCGCGGGCGAGTTGCTGGACTGGGCCTCCGCGTTCGGCCATGCATTCCCGCTGGAGGTGTTGATCGCGGCGCTCGGGCTCGGCCCCGGCCTGGTCGACCGACAGCTCTCCGAACTCGAACGACACGACCTGATCTGCGCGGTGGGCGACGCCGGCTACGCCTTCAGCCACGACCTCATCCAGCAAGCGGTATACAGCCGCGTCTCGCAGCCTCGGCGTCGCTTGATGCACACGAGCATCGCCAGGTGGCTGAGCCGGGATATGGATGCCCGCCCGGAGATTTGCAGTGAGCTCGCCTACCATGCAGGACTGGGGGGGCAGCACGAGCTGGCCGCACAGGCATCCGTGCGCGCGGGCGAACATGGCCTGCGGGTGTTCGCCAACCGCGAGGCGGCGGAGATCGCACGCCGCGGTCTGCGACACGCGGCCCGCATCCCGGAACTGGCGGCGCGCGCGCGCACCGAAATGGCTTTGCTGCGAGTCCAGGTCCTGGCGACCTCGGGCCTTCGACTCGCGAGGCTTCGGCCCGATGCGAGCGCGGTCATGGACGCCATCGACGCTGCGCGCGCATCCCGACTGCACGCTGAAGTCGCGCAGGGCTACTACCTGCTGTCGGTTCTCTACCAGGAGGCCGGCAAGCTCGACGCAGCGCAGCAGGCGACGCTTCGTGCCGCGGAGGCCACCGGCCTGTCGGATGTCCTCGGCCATGCACGCCAGCTTGCGAATAGCGCGCGTTGCCTGGTCGAACTCGGGCGCGACGTTGCGCGCGCGAGAGAACTGGTCGCCGAGGCGCGCATGCTCGCAGATTCCGCCGGCCTGCTTGAAATCGAGGTGCGCTGGTGCAACGGTTTGCTGCACCAGTGGGACGGCGATCTCGATCTTGCGGCGCGTGAGATCGATGCAGCCCTCGAACTCGCCGTCGATGCCGAAGACCGGTGGCGCCAGTGCAAGTGCCTCGCATCGGCGGCGATGATCGAACTCGAGCGCCGGCGGCCGACACAGGCCCTCGCCCGCGCCAGGGCATTGAGCTTGGCGGCGAGGCAGCTTGGCGAAGCCGCGGACGAGCCCCTTGCCCAGGCCATCGAAGCACTCGCCCGTCAGATGTCGGGCGAGGAGGCGGCGCACCTGGACGCAGCGATCGAGGAGCTGCGCCTGGCCGACGACAAGTCGCGCCTCGCCTGCGTGCTCAACCTCGCGGCCTCGATCCAGCTCGAGCGCGAGAACTTCGGGGTGGCCGGCGCGATTGCGGCCGATGCGTTGGCGATGGCCGAGTCCATCGGCGAGGGAAATGAAGCGGTCGTGGCGTACGCCACGCTGGCACGCGTGGCCGTCGCGCTGGGTGACTCGGATCAGGCTATGGTGGCATTGGAAGAATTGCGCGCGGTGCGCGATGCGCCGGGCGAGTTCAGCGCCAGGGCGGTCCGAGCCGCACTGGATGCGTCGGCGGCCACGGCCCGGATCGGCGCAGCCGATCCCCGACGTGTTCCATGAGCGCCCCGCGTCGACCCCAAGGAGGTCTTTCCATGCAGCATTTCATCGTCGAGCGATCGTTTTCGCCACCGATCTCGGATCGGGAACTGGACGCAGTCAAAGCACGAATGGCACCCTGCCTCGAAATGCATCAGGTGCGCTGGATCCGTAGCCACATGTCCGAAGACCGTCAGCGGATGGTCTGCGAGTACGAGGCCCGCGACGCGGAAAGCGTCCGCAAGGTCCAGCACGAGGCGGAGGCGAAGTTCGACCGCGTCTGGACCGCGCAACTCATCGAGCCTTGAGCGACCGGCGCCGTTGCCGTCGTCATCGACCGGCGGAGCAGGACGTGTTTTACTGCGCCAACAGTTTCGACCTTGGTGGAATGGGGAGCAGGAAATGCGGGACAGCAGTGAGATCGACCGGCGAGCGCTGGATGCGCTTGTCAGCCTCCTGGAAACCAAGGCCCACGGGCTGCGTGAGTGCCTCGGCGCACTGCAGGTCGCCCGTTCGCCCGAAATCGAGCGCGCGACGGTGAACCGGGCGATCGGCCTGCTGGAGCGAATGAGGATGCGTCTGCGGTCCGGGCGCACCGTCGTGAATCTGTCCGAAGAGTTGGCGAGCACTGGATGCCTGAGTGCCGATGCCGAGGCCCGGCTGAAACACGCCGCACTCGCGCTGCTCGAGGCAGAGATTCGTGCGCTGGATGCTGCCGGCGTCGAGGTCGTTCACGAGTTCAGTCAGCGCCACGCCCTTTGAGCCATTGCTGTTTCCGGCCGCTCGACCAATGGCGACGAGTGGCCAGGAGTGCCATGCGAGCTCAGTGGCGAGGCGCTGCCCTGCGGCGCTTCATCGGGGACGTAATGGCCGCAGGGCTTGCTCGAGCGGGTTCTGCCCGCACTTCCCGGACCGAAGCGATGACGCCACGCATCCGGTACCGAAAACCCGTCGATTCGTACGTGCGCGTCCTGCGCGTCCTCCTTTTTCATCACCCCGCCTCAGCGGCTGCGCAAAGCGCGGCCGGATGCGCGCCAGTGTGGGATGAGTGACGTCCTTTCAGACCGGCTTGATGTTCTGGTTCATGCGGGAGAAGTTCGTCGGATCGTATTCCTTCTTCACTGCCCCGCCTGCATGGGGTTTTCGGCGCATTCATTCGTGCAGGGCCCGGACGGTGGCGTCCCACGGAGAGTGGCGGCGACGAGCTGTCGTGCGAGACGGCGATCTGGCCCCTGACGACGGCAGCAATCGACCCCCTGCGGTGATCAGCGGGTTTCCGGGAACGGGGCGGAGGCGATCGAATCAATCGCACATGTCCAGGACCATGCAACAAGATGGATCTGGACCTACAATCTATGAACGCCCGAGCAAGGCCTTTGTGGTTTTGCGCCGGAACAGAAGCCAGCCGCCGC
>JBFGZP010000012.1:0-21935 GCA_041586695.1 Thauera sp. | reverse complement strand
CCTCGAGGCCGAGCCACTGACCGATCAGCAGCGCCGCGAAGGGTTTCAGCGCGAACTGGATCGCCGATGTGAACGCGATCATGTTGATGCTGCCGCGGACCGATTCCAGCCTCAGCGCCGCCCCCACCGCCAACAGCGCCATCGGCAATGCCGCCTTGCCGAGCATCTGCAACTGGCTCTCGAGGACCGGCACCAATCCGATGCCGCTCAGGTTCAGGCCCAGCCCGATCAGGCTGCCGAGGATGAGCGGATTGGTGAGCAGTTGCCCAGGGAGTTTGCGCCAGGCACCGCCTTGACGGTTCGCCAGCGCGAACACCGAGACACACAGAATGTTCACCGCAATGACGATGATCACCATCGCCAGCGCGCCGATCATCAAACCTTCATTGCCGAACAGCCTATCGACCAGAGCAAGCGCGACGAAGCTGTTGAAGCGCACGCCGCCCTGGAACACGGAGGTGAAGGAGGCGATGTCGACCGCGCGGAAGCGCCATTGCCAGACCGCGATCAGCGCGCTGCACAGCAGCAGGACCATGACCAGTGTCGCGAACACCCCGGCCAAGGCCACGCCCTCCAGAGACCGATTCGCCAGCGAAACGACCAGCAGGGACGGTGCGAAGACGTAATAGGTGAGCTTCTCCAGCCCGCTCCACACCGCTTCGCCCAGCCCGAAGTGGTGCCGGGCCACGTAGCCGAGCAGCACGGTCAGGGTAATGGGTATCAAGGCTTCGATCGCGACGGGCATGGTCATCTCCTGGGACAAGCAGGGAGGAGCTTACGCCGGCGCTATAACAATAAAAAGTTATATGTTTTTCTATTTTTGTTAATTATTTTTTATGTATTTGCCCGCAGGAAGGCCTCGATCAACACGCCTACCAGCGCCTTTCGGCTATGGTCCTGGCGCTGGTAGACCCCCACGTTGCGCCGGATTGCCGGGTCGCCGAACGGCACCAGACAGAATTGCCCGGCCAGCTCCGCGGCGCGGCGCCGCCCCAGTGCCATGACCGTGACACCGAGCCGCTGCTCGACCATCATCAGCGCGGCCTGCAGCGAATCGAGTTCCATCATCTCGTTGGTCGCAATGCCACGACGACGCAGCTCGCTGTCGATCATGCCCCCGGCCCATGCGCGCGGGTCGAGGCGAATGAAAGGGTGCTCGACGAGCAACTCGGCATCGGAGCGGCGCGGGGTGTCGCGATGTGCGACGACATAGAAGGGCTCGCTTTCGAGCGTCGTCCATTCGAAATCGGTCGGCAACGTGCGGATGGGCTCGGTGATCAGGGCGGCATCCAGTTCCGCGTGCTCGACGCGCTGCGCCAGATCGACCGACATGCCGTGGAGCACCTTGATCTTCAACTGCGGATAGCGACCCCGCAGCTGCGCGAGTGTCGGCCCGAGCGCACCGGTCTGAATGCTGAATACCGCCCCGATCAGCAACTCGCCCCGAAACTGTCCGGCCTCGCCCAGGCCTTCGCCGATTCGCGCATGGAGTTCGACGATCCGTTTGGCGCGCTCGAGCACCAGGCGGCCGTCGTGGTTCAGCACCTGATTGCGGCCGACGCGGTCGAAGATCCTGGTCTGGAGCGATTCTTCGAGCTGGCGCATCTGGGTGCTCACCGCAGCCTGCGTCAGTCCGAGCGAGTCGCCCGCCGCGGCAAAGCTGCCCTGGCGGTCGATCGCAATCAGTGTGCGCAGCGCCCTGAACGACATCGCAACTCCTCTCGCGTTGATGCGGGCGGTCGCAAGCCGCTTGCACGCGACCGGGCCGGTGCAACGCCGCAGCGGCGCCCATGGACGATGATACGACGAGCCTGCGAACGGGCGTGATCGCCACGACCACGCGGCGCCATCCTCGGTATCCCGATCGTTCACTGCGTCACATCCGCGCCCAAATGATGTCGCTATACTCGTCGCGAACCAGGCGAGCGCCCGACGTGCCCGAACGCCTCCCCTTCACAGGATCCCCGCAATGAAGAAGTCCTGGCTCGCCCTGCTTGCCGCGCCCGTCATCGCCTACCCGGCCGCCGCCTGGTACTTCGGCTCCCAGGTCGAATCGACGCTCGCGTCGCAATACCGCCAAGTGGAAGCCCTTCCCTATGCCAGGATCGTCGAGCGCACGCACGAGGGCGGCGTGTTCAGCGCCAGGGAGTCGATCACCATCGAACTCTTCGGCGATCTGACGCGCGCCTTGCAGGATGCCGCGGCCGATGCGCCGGGCGACACCCCGGCCGAGCCCCTGCGCATCCGCCTGAGCTCCAGGATCCAGCACGGCCCGTTCATCGGCGGCGCCTTTGCTGCAGCGGTGGTCGATAGCGAGTTGGTGCTCGATGCGGACACGAAGACCGAACTTGCACCGCTGTTTGGTGACAACAAGCCGCTGACCGCGCGCACGGTATTCCGTGTCGACGGCGGCGGCCGCGCCACCGTGCTGAGCCCGGCGTTCAGCTCGCGCTTCGCCAGCCCGGAATCCGGCGAAGCCGTCGATGTCGCGTGGGAGGGTGTCGCTGCCGAGCTCGACTTCGCGCCCGACATGAGCCACTACACGGTGCGCGGCGCGGCACCGCGGCTCGAGATCAAGGGCGACGACGGCACCCACATGGTGATGACCGGCATGCGCTTCGACGGCGAGCAGCAGCGCATGTTCGACGACGAACCCTTGCTTTTCAGCGGCAAACAGCGCTTCACCATCGATGAAATCCACATGACCGGCGCCGGCGGCCCCACCGAGCGCGCCGCCCTCAAGCGCATCAGCTACGACGTCGACATGCCCGCCGAGGGCGATTTCATCGACATGGTCGCCAGGATGGGGGCGGAGGTCGTCGATATCGGCGGCAGCAACTACGGTCCGGCACATTTCGACCTCTCGTTCAGGCACCTGCACGCGCGCACCGTCGCCAGGCTCTACCGCGCCCTGCTCGAGGCCGAATCCAACCCGGCCATGACTGGCCCCGACGCCGATCCGCAGATGGCGCTGGCGTCGCTCGCGCAGCCCGCGATGGAACTGCTCGGTCACGACCCGAGCTTCCGGCTCGATCGCCTGAGCTTCACCACGCCGAACGGCGACGCGCATCTCGACCTGCGCGCCAGCGTACCCGGCATTGCCCCGGAAGCCATCGCCAATCCAGGCCTGCTCATGGCGGCGCTCGACGCCGGCGCCAACATCGCGCTGCCCGAAACCCTGCTGCTCGGCATCGGCAAGGAGCGCGCCAGGGCGCAGATCGCCGCCATGAGCGAAACCGGCACCGTGTCCGACGAAGACATGCGGATGGTCGTCGCACAGCTCGAAGGCACGCTCAGGCAACTGGGCGAACGGGGCTTCGTCACGCGCGACGGCGGCCTGGTGAAGTCCACCGCGAGCTTCAAGGCCGGCCAGTTCACCGTCAACGGCCGGCCCTTCAACCCGATGGCCATGCAGTAGGTTCGCCGCTGCCGCACTCGGCTGCCGACGACGGCCGCGCTGCAACGGTTTCGCTTTCCACAGGGCAAGGGCCGATCGATGCGGGCGGGGCTCAGGCCGCCAAGTCATCGGCGAGATCCTCGATTGCCTCGTCGCGGTCCTCGTCGTCACCCTGCGCCCACTCGGGATGGGCGCGCGCCTTCTCCAGCGCCCAGGGCAGATCGCCCTTGCGCCAGCGCGCGGTCTCGGGATCGTCGGCCGAGCCGTCGTGCACGCCTTCCCCACCCAGTTCGATCGGCGTCATCGCCGCGTGGCCGCGGCCTTCGAGCGCGGTCAGCAGCATGCGCTGGCGCAGCGCGATCAGGCGCAGGATGGCGTCGTCGACGGTGAGTTCGCGCTGCCCCGTCAGCTTCGCGGCGATGCGCTCACCGTAGTGGCCGAAGGTCTGCCACAGGCTGCCGGCGACCGCGCCCAGCGCCGCGGCGGCGCCGAGGGTCAGGCCGCCGGTCATGAGGTCGATGCCGATTCCTGCAGCCGCGCCGGCGGCGGCGCCGGTGCTCAGGCGCACGCCCATCTGGCGCAGGGTCTCGGGATTGAAGAGGTCGTCGTCCCAGCGCCCGTCGGTGAGCGGCAGCTCGGCCGCGCGGGCGTCGTCGGGGCGGAAGCGGTACAGGCGCAGCAGCGCATCGACGCAGGCCTGCTCGCGCTGGCGCACCGCCTCGCGCAGGCGCGTGACCGCCGACTGCAGCTCGGCGTCGCCCCGCTCGGCGACGACGTCGCGACGCGCGGCGAGTTCGACGAGCAATTCCGCCACCAGGCGGCGGGCGGCGATGCGGCGCTCGTCGGCCTCGCGGGCGCGCGCCCCGATCAGGCGCTCCAGCATCGGACGGTGGGCGTGGATCAGGGTGGCGAGGGTCTCGATCAGCGTGCGCTCGCCGTCGAGCGCAGGGGCGACGGTGTCGAAGCTCACCACCGCATGCAGGCCGAGGCGGGCGAGCGCCTCGCGCCAGTCGGCGGTGCGCGCCGCAGGCGAGGCGACGAAGTTGAGCACCGGCAGCAGCGGCCGCGCGCAGCCGGCGAGAATCGCGAGCTCGTCGCGGTGCTTGGGCAGCACCGGGTCGCGGGCATCGACGACGTAGAGCCCGGCATCGCTTGCGAGCATCTGGCGCAGCACCTTGGCTTCCTGCTCGAAGCGGGCGCCGGCCTCGGCCGTGGCGAGGAAGCGCTCGACCCGTTCCGGCCCGTCGATGCGCTCGCCGGCGTCGACCAGCCCCTCGATGAATTCGAGCAGGCCGATGGCGTCTTCCATTCCCGGGGTGTCGTAGAGCTCGACCGCCGGGCTGTCGTCCGCCATCAGGCGCAGGCCTTCGACATGGCGGGTGGTGCCGGCCGCGTCGGAGACTTCGCCGAAACCGGCGTCGCGCGCCAGGGTGCGCAGCAGCGAGGTCTTGCCGGTGTTGGTATGGCCGACCACGGCCACGCGCAGGATGTCGCTCACGAATCCCCCTCCAGCCACGCACGGGCGGCAGTCGCCTCGGTGATCAAGGCGTCGTCGGCAAGGCCCAGCCGCAGCAAGCCGTCGCGCCACAGCGCGAGGCGCTCGTCGCCGCCGGCGCTACGCATCGTCCACACCCGCGCCTGCACCGCACGGTCGGCGAGCTCGCCGATGAGGCCGAGGCTGCCACGATCCGGCGTCAGCCGTGCATCGACCGCAATCAGCAGGCGCCGCGGCGGGTGCGCCTGGAAGCGGACCAGGGCGGCGCGACGCTGCTCGCGGCTGTCGAGCCGGCCGGCGTCGACTGCGTCGGCGAGCCCGCCGGCCCCGGCCTCGAAGGCGGGTGGCCAGCGCAGGTCGTCGCCCAGCTCGAGCGCGACGAGCGCTGCGGCCTCGCCGTCCGCGGGGTGCGCGCCCGGACGGTGCGGGCGCGGCATGGCGCCCGGCGCGGGGTCGCTCACGCCGAGGCGCTCGCTCGCCGGCAACAGGCGAAAACGTAGTCTCGCAAAACCGGCGCGCGACAGGTCGAGGGCCAGGCGGCGAACGCTGCGCTGCCACAGTGCGGCGCAGATCACGGCCAGCGCCAGGCGCGGCACCACACCGTAGACCAGCAGGCAGCCGAGCAGCCAGCCCGACCACGCCCGCCGCCCCGCCTCCGCCATCACCGCCGCGTCACCGCTGGCGACGACGGTGGCCGCGTCCGGCACCGGGAAGCCGAACGCGGCCGGCAACGCGCCCAGCGTCGTGACGACGGAGACGAAGGCTTGCGCCGGCAGGATGGTGGTCTCCCAGACGAAGCCGTAACGCCGGGTGGCCAGCAGCAGCAACACCCCCGCCGCTGCCCCGCTCAGCGCCAGCACCCACAGGCCGTGGCTGACGGCGGCAACGCCCCAGGCGGCGAGGCGGCCGCGCCCGAGCAGGGCGGCGAGCGCCGCGGGCAGATCGGCCGCCGCCGTGCTGCGATCGAGTGCCGACACCATGCGCAGCCACAAGCGTCCGGCGACCCCGCCGCGCCCCGCGGACGCTGTCCTGCCGCGCCCGGCCAAGGCCATGCCCAGCAGCCACAGCAGCAGGCTGGCGAGATGCACCCCGAGCAGCCCCGCCAGCGCCCACACCACGTTGACCGGCCGGCTGCCGTCGCCGAGCACCCCGGCGGCTGCGCCGAAGCCCAGCAGCAGCGCCACGATCGCGCCCGCGAGCAGGCCCAGCCGTGCGCGCCCGTGCCAGCGCAGCACGGCATCGCGCCAGCCCTCGCGCGCACCGAGCAGATCGGCACGGCGAAGGATGCGGGTTTCGAGATCGGCCCGCTCGCCGCGGGCGGCCGTCAGCGCCGCGCTGTCCTCCAGCGGACCGTGCTTTTCCTCGTGCCGGCGCACGACTTCGGCGAGCCAGCGGGCTTCGAGCGGGGTGAGGCTTGCGGGCAGGGTCAAGGCGGTACCGTGGCGGAGGAATACCGACAGGATAACAACGCGCGCTCCCGCTCGCAGCGTCCGGGCGCGGCAGCGCTGCTTGCGAAGCGCCCGCGGCGTTTCCAGTGTCTAAGATGCAGAGGAGGAGGCCAGTACGCCCATGAGGATCCGGAAACGCCTGTTGTGGTGCGACGTCACCGTGTTCGACGGCACGGCGGAATTGCCTGCGCCGATGGCGGTGATGGTCGAGGACGGCCGCATTGCGACGCTGTGCCCGATGGCACAGTTCGACGCCGGCCAGGCCGCCGGCGCGATCGAGGCCGGGCATGGCGGCGTGATGACGCCCGGTCTGGTCGATTGCCATACCCACCTGGTATTCGCGGGCAGCCGTGCGGACGAGTTCGAACGCCTTCTCGAGGGCGCGAGCTACGCCGACATCGCCCGCGCCGGCGGCGGCATCCTCGGCACCGTGCGCGCCACCCGCGCGGCCTCCGAGGAGGAGTTGCTGGCGAGCGCCCGGCCGCGCCTCGAAGCGCTGATCGACGACGGCGTCACCACGGTGGAGATCAAGTCCGGCTACGGGCTGAACCTGGCCGACGAGGTGAAAATGCTGCGCGTGGCCCGCCGGCTCGGCGACACACTGCCGGTACGCGTGAACACCACCCTGCTCGCCGCCCATGCCCTGCCACCGGAATACCGGGACGCGGCCGACGCCTACATCGCCCACGTGTGCAAGGAAATCATTCCCGCCGCCGCGGCCGAGGGGCTGGCCGATGCGGTGGATGTGTTCTGCGAGACCATCGCCTTCAGCCCGGCACAGTGCGAGCGCGTGTTCCAGGCCGCGCACCGTCATGGCCTGGCGATCAAGGCCCACGCCGAGCAGTTGTCCAATCGCGGCGGCGCGGCGCTGGCCGCGCGCTACGGTGCGCTGTCGGCGGATCACCTCGAGCATGTCGACGAGGCCGGGGTCGAGGCGATGGCGCATGCCGGCACCGTCGCCACCTTGTTGCCGGGCGCCTTTCACACCCTGCACGAGACGCGCCTGCCGCCGATCGAGGCCTTCCGCCGTCATGGCGTGCCGATGGCGCTGGCGACCGACGCCAATCCCGGCAGCTCGCCGATGTTCCTCCCCACCCTGATGCTCAACCTGGCGTGCACCCTGTTCCGCCTGCGCCCGAGCGAGGCACTCAGCGGCATGACTGCGAATGGCGCGCGCGCACTCGGGCGCTGCGACCTGGGCCGGATCGCCGCGGGCAGGCCGGCGGATCTGTGCGTATGGGATGTCGCGCGCCCGGCCGAACTGGCCTACGCCGTGCAGGCCGGGCGCCTGCGTCAGCGCGTGCTCGAAGGAGTGATCACCCATGAGCGCTGATCGATCGACGATGTCGTGCTGGAGCGGGCGGATCGACCCCGAGCCCGACAGCCTGCGCTGGCACCAGTGCGTTCGCGCGCTGGACGACGCCGGCGCCCCGGGCGTGGCCCTGCTCGGCTTCGCCAGCGACGAGGGGGTGCGGCGCAACAAGGGCCGCCCCGGCGCGGTCGCCGGACCGCAGGCGATCCGCCACGCGCTCGGCGGCCTGGCCTGGCATCGCTCCGGGCCGGTGTACGACGCCGGCGACGTCGTCTGTGGCGACGGTGCGCTGGAGTCGGCCCAGGCCCGCCTCGGCGCGACCGTCGCCGAACTGCTGGCGGCCGGCCACCTGCCGGTCGTGCTCGGCGGCGGCCACGAGATGGCCTTCGGCAGCTGGCTCGGCATCGCCGCGCACCTGGCGGCAGCGAACGCACAGCCGCCGCGGCTGGGCATCATCAACTTCGACGCCCACTTCGATCTGCGCGACCCCGGCGAAGTGCATTCCTCGGGCACGCCTTTCGCCCAGATCGCCGAACTGTGCGCGGCGCGCGCCTGGACCTTCCGCTACGCCTGCCTGGGCGTGAGCCGCGCCGCCAATACGCGCGCCCTTTTCCAGCGCGCCCGCGACCTCGACGTGCTGGTGCGCGAGGACCACGAGATCATGCCGCACACGCTTGCCGACATCGGCGCCGACATCGACGCCTTCGTCGCCGCCTGCGACGACATCCACCTGAGCATCGACCTCGACGTGCTGCCGGCCTGGGAAGCACCCGGCGTCAGCGCTCCGGCCGCGCGCGGCGTGCCGATCGCGCTGCTCGAGGTGCTGATCGCCCGCGTGCGCGACAGCGGCAAGCTCCGGCTGGCCGAGCTTGCGGAGCTCAATCCCGACCACGACGTCGACCACCGCACCGCCCGCGTCGCGGCGCGGGTCATCCATGTATTGACGCAAGGCGGTTGACGCCCGCCCGGCGCAGCCAGCGCCGGGACGCACGAGGACGCACCGCTCAGGGAGGACCCTGCCATGAAAGCCACCGACCCGCGCCACGACCCCAGCCGGCGCATCACCGCGCCCATCGGCAGCGAGCGCTCGTGCCGCAGCTGGCTCACCGAGGCGGCGCTGCGCATGTTGATGAACAACCTCGACCCGGAGGTGGCGGAAAGGCCCGAGGATCTCGTCGTCTATGGCGGCATCGGCCGTGCCGCGCGCAACTGGCAGTGCTTCGACCGCATCGTCGAGGTCCTGCGCCGTCTCGACGACAGCCAGACCCTGCTGATCCAGTCCGGCAAGCCGGTCGGCGTGTTCGAGACGCACGCCGACGCGCCGCGCGTGCTGATCGCCAACTCCAACCTGGTGCCGGCGTGGGCGAATTGGGAGCACTTCAACGAGCTCGATCGCAAGGGCCTGATGATGTACGGCCAGATGACCGCCGGCAGCTGGATCTACATCGGCTCGCAGGGCATCGTCCAGGGCACCTACGAGACCTTCGCCGAGGCCGGCCGCCAGCACTACGACGGCGAGCTGAAGGGACGGTGGGTTCTCACCGCCGGCCTCGGCGGCATGGGCGGCGCCCAGCCGCTGGCGGCAACGCTTGCCGGCGCCAGTGCGCTCATCGTCGAGTGCCGGCAGTCGCGCATCGATTTTCGCCTGCGCACGCGCTATCTCGACGAACAGGCGAGCGACCTCGACGACGCGCTGGCGCGCATCGCGCGCTACACCGCCGAGGGCAAGGCGGTCTCGGTCGGCCTGTGCGCCAACGCCGCCGATGTCCTGCCGGAACTCGTGCGCCGCGATTCGTGCCCGGATCTGGTGACCGACCAGACGAGCGCCCACGACCCGCTGCACGGCTACCTGCCGAGCGGCTGGACCTGGGACGAATACGTCGCCCGCGGCAAGGCCGAGCCGGAGGCGACGGTGAAGGCCGCCAAGCGCTCGATGGCGGTGCATGTGCAGGCGATGCTCGCCTTCCACGCGCGCGGCATCCCGACCTTCGACTACGGCAACAACATCCGCCAGATGGCGCTCGACGAAGGCGTAGGCCACGCCTTCGACTTCCCCGGTTTCGTCCCCGCCTATATCCGCCCGCTGTTCTGCCGCGGCGTCGGCCCCTTCCGCTGGGTGGCGCTGTCGGGCGAGCCGGAGGACATCTACCGCACCGACGCCAGGGTGAAGGCGCTCATCGCCGACGACCCCCACCTGCACAACTGGCTCGACATGGCCCGCGCGCGCATCCCCTTCCAGGGCCTGCCGGCGCGCATCTGCTGGGTCGGCCTGAAGGATCGCGCCCGCCTCGGCCAGGCCTTCAACGACATGGTCGCCAGCGGCGAACTCCGCGCGCCGATCGTGATCGGCCGCGACCATCTCGACGCCGGCTCGGTCGCCAGCCCCAACCGCGAGACCGAGGGCATGCGCGACGGCTCCGACGCGGTGTCCGACTGGCCCCTTCTCAATGCCCTGCTCGCCACCGCCGGCGGCGCCACCTGGGTGTCGCTGCACCACGGCGGCGGGGTGGGCATGGGCTATTCGCAGCATGCCGGTCTGGTGATCGTCGCCGACGGCACACCCGAGGCCCGCGTGCGCCTCGGCCGGGTGTTGCGCAACGACCCCGGCAGCGGCGTGATGCGCCACGCCGACGCCGGCTACGAGGCCGCCATCGCCTGCGCGCGCGAGCAGGGCCTGGACCTGCCGATGATCGCCGACGGGCCGACCACGCAGGGCACGCCATGAGTGAATGGGTCCTGCAGCCCGGCCGCCTGACGCTCGCCCGCCTGCGCCACGCGTGGCAGGCGCCGCTGCGGCTTCGCCTCGCCGACGAGGCCGCCGCCGCCATCGCCGACAGCGTCGCCTGCGTCGAGCGCATCGTCGCCGAGGACCGCATCGCCTATGGCATCAACACCGGCTTCGGCCTGCTGGCGCAGACGCACATCGCCCGCGCCGATCTCGAGAACCTGCAGCGCTCGCTGGTGCTGTCGCACGCCGCCGGCGTCGGCGAGGCGCTCGACGACGACATGGTGCGGCTGATCATGCTGCTCAAGCTCAACAGCCTGGCGCGCGGCTTCTCCGGCGTTCGCCCAGAGGTGATCGATGCCCTGATCGCGTTGCTCGACGCCGGGGTCTATCCGCACATCCCGTGCAAGGGCTCGGCCGGCGCCTCCGGCGACCTCGCGCCGCTGGCGCACATGGCACTGGTGCTGCTGGGCGAGAACCGCGCGCGCCATCGGGCGCAGTGGCTGCCTGCGCAGGACGCACTGGCCGTCGCCGGGCTTGCGCCGCTGAGGCTGGCAGCCAAGGAGGGGCTGGCGCTGCTCAACGGCACCCAGGTGTCGACCGCCTACGCGCTGCGCGGCCTGTTCGAGGCCGAGGACCTGTTCGCCGCCGCCACGGTGTGCGGCAGCCTCAGCGTGGAGGCCGCGCTCGGTTCGCGCATGCCCTTCGATGCACGCATCCACGCCGCGCGCGGCCAGCGCGGCCAGATCGACGCCGCGGCCGCCTACCGCCACCTGCTTGAGGCGAGCAGCGAGATCGACCGCCTGCATGTCGCCTGCGGCCGCGTGCAGGATCCGTACTCGCTGCGCTGCCAGCCGCAGGTGATGGGCGCCTGCCTGACGCAGATCCGCCATGCTGCCGAGGTGCTGGCGGTCGAGGCCAATGCGGTGTCGGACAACCCGCTGGTGTTCGCCGCCGACGACGAGGTGATCTCGGGCGGCAACTTCCACGCCGAACCGGTGGCGATGGCCGCCGACAACCTCGCCCTCGTCCTGGCCGAGATCGGCGCGCTGAGCGAACGCCGCATCGCGCTGTTGATGGACAAGAACATGTCGCAGCTGCCGGCCTTCCTGGTCGCCAACGGCGGCGTCAACTCCGGCTTCATGATCGCCCAGGTCACGGCGGCGGCGCTCGCCAGCGACAACAAGTCGCTGGCGCACCCGGCGAGCGTCGACAGCCTGCCGACATCGGCCAACCAGGAAGACCACGTATCGATGGCGCCCAATGCCGGCAGGCGGCTATGGGAGATGGCGGCCAACACCCGCGCCATCCTCGCCATCGAGTGGCTGGCCGCCTGCCAGGGGCTGGACTTCCACGACGGCCACAGCAGTTCGCCCAGGCTCGAGCAGGCGCGCACGGCGCTGCGCGCGATGGTGCCCTTCTACGAGCGCGACCGCTTCTTCGCCCCCGACATCGAGGCCGCAAGCGCGCTGCTCCAGCAGCGGGTCCTGACGGCGCTGATGCCGCCCGGCCTGCTGCCCTCGTACGCCTGAGCCTTCGACGGCACCGCCCCCTGCCGAGCTGCCGCCTGCCCCCTCTCACCGCGCCGAGTGATATCGTTGCACGCCCGAAGCCGCGGGGCTGCCGCTTGCAGCCCGCGAATTCAATCGAATCCAGGAGAGTCCTTATGCGCCTACCTCTGCTTGCCCTTGCGCTGCTGCTCGCGCCCACGTTCGGCGCCACCGCGGCCGACACCCTGTCCTGCCCGGACCTATCCACCGCGGTCCGCGTCGGCAGCTGCCCCTCGGACGAGGAGCTGAAGTACACCTTCATGGGCTACTGTGGGGACAATGCGCGCCTCTATGGCCGTGACGGCGACACCTGCGAGAGCTTCGAGAACTATCGCAAGGCCAAGAACACTGCCTTGTGGGAGTCGGCCGACGGCTCTTTCAGCGCCTACCTGTCTTGCGCGCTGCCCGAGACCGGCTGGCGCGAAGCACGGCCGGGCCGCATTGCGGTCGAGCGCAAGGGCACGCTGACACGGGTGGTCTGCGACTATCAGGAAGGCGTCACCTTCACCCACCGCGGCAAGGCCGCCTGCGTGGTCGAGGGCGACGGCAGCTGCAGCAGCCCGGAGAACTGTCAGGTCCGCTGCGACTGATCACCAGCGACGCCCACGATCCGGCGGGCTGGAACGGCGTCGCCGTGATCCGCAGGCTCCCGCCGCTGTCGGCGAATCCGCTCAGCCCGGCCGGGACGGATCGTCGCCGGCGATGGGGCCGATGAGGCTGGCGAAGATCGCCTCCACTTCCGCTCGCGCCAGATCCCGCACGATGAACACCAGCCGGCTGCGGCGGTCGTCATACGGGGGCCGATCCGGCCAGGCCGGAAGGCTGGAAGGCGGATAGACCGAATGCTGCACGCACTGGAGCACCCGCGGCTGCGGGTCGCCGGCAACGTTGAGCAGGCCCTTGATGCGCAGGATGCGCCCGCCGTACACCTGCAACAGCAGATCGAGCGCGTCGGAAAACTCGAACCATGGCAGCGGCGCGTCGAAACTCAGCACGAAGCTGGTGACGCCCGCGTCGTGACGGCTCGGCGCCGCATCGTCGGCTGCTGCCGGCGCGTGACCGCCGCCGGGCCGGCGCCACGCCGGTGAGGCCTGTGCGGCGCGGGCCTGCTGCGCGCGCACTGCCTCCTCGCCGAGCCAGGCGGCTACGTCCGGCGTCTTGCCGGCGGGGTCGTACAGGCCGCAACCGAAGATTGCGTCGACGGCCACCTTCCCGCCGAACACCTCGATCTGGCGCGCGCCCGGGTTGAGCGCTGCGAGTTGCCCGGCGACTTCCGCGCGCGCCAGTGAGTCGGCGAGGTCGCACTTGGTGATCAGGAGGCGATCGGCCATCGCCACCTGGCGCACGGCCTCACGATGCGCGCCGAGCTGCTGCAGGGCGTGGGTGGCGTCGACCGCGGTGATCACGCCGTCGCAACGAAAGCGTTCGGCGATGAAGGGCTCGGCCATCAGGGTGTGGATCACCGGCGCGGGGTCGGCCAGGCCGGTGGTCTCGATCAGGATCCGGTGCAGGGGCCCGATCTCGCGCCGCAGGGCGCGCATGAACAAGCCCTTGAGCGCACGCACGAGGTCGCCCTGCACGCTGCAGCAGATGCAGCCCGAATCGAGCACGACGAGCGTTTCATCGATTTGCTCGACCAGGTGGTGATCGACCCCGATCGCGCCGAGTTCGTTGATCAGCACCGCGCTGCCGGCCATCTCCGGCTGGCGCAGCAGGTGATTGAGCAAGGTGGTCTTTCCTGCGCCGAGAAAGCCGGTGAGCAGGATGACCGGGACACGCCGGTCGCGGTCTTCGCCGGTGACGGTCGTCATCGCCTACTGCCAGCCGCCGCCCAGCGCCTTGTACAGCGCCACGCGGTTGCTTGCGTCCGACAGGCGCACGCCGATCAGGTCGAGCTGGGCGCCGTACAGCGTGCGCTGGGCATCGAGCACGCCGAGGTAGCTGTCGACGCCGCCCTTGTAGCGCGCTTCGGACAGGCGAAAGCCCTCCGCCGTGGCGTCGACGAGCTTGCGCCGGGCATCGAGCTGCTCGGCGATGGTGGCACGATCGGCCAGCGCGTCCGCCACTTCCCTGAAGGCGCCCTGGATCGCCTTCTCGTACTGGGCGACGTTGATGTCGCGCTGGATCTCCGCCACGTCCAGGCTGGCCTGCAGGCGACCGGCCTCGAAGATGGGGATGCGGATCTGGGGCACGAAACTCCAGGTCGCGGAACCGCCGCCGAACAGGCCACCCAGGGTGCTGCTCGCCGTCCCCGCGGTCGCGGTAAGGGTGATGCTGGGGAAGAAGGCCGCGCGCGCCGCCCCGATGCTGGCATTGGCCGCGCGCAGTGCGTATTCGGCCTGGACGATGTCGGGGCGACGGACCAGCACCTCGGACGGCAGCCCGGCGGGAAGCTCGGCCACCGCGTTCACCGCGTCGCCGAGCGCTTCCGGCAGCAGCGTCGGCGACACCGGCGCACCGACGACGAGCGCCAGCGCGTTCTGGTCCTGCGCCACCTGGGCGCTGAAGCGCGCGACGTCGGCCCGGGCGATCAGCATCAGCTGCTCGGCCTGACGCAGGTCCAGGGCCGACACGGCACCGGCATCGAAACTGCGGCGGGTGAGCTCGAAAGACTGTTCGCGGGTCTCGAAGGTGCGGCGCGACAAGGCCAGGCGCTCACGGTCGGCGGCCAGGCGCAGCCAGGTGTCGGCCACCTCGGCGACCAGGCTGATCTGCGCGCTGCGGCGAGCTTCGGTGGTACCGAGCCAGGTCTGCAGCGCCTGCTCCTCGAGGCTGCGGACGCGGCCGAAGAAGTCCAGCTCGTAGGCCGAGAAGCCCACCGTGGCGCTGTACTGGCGGTTGATCGTCGCCACGCCGCTGCTGGTGAGTTCGCCGGGCAGGCGCTGGGCGGTCTGGCCGCCGCTGGCGCCGATGGAGGGGAAGCGGTCCGCGCCCTGTATGCCGTACTGCGCGCGCGCGCGCTCGATGTTGAGCGCGGCCACCCGCAGATCGCGGTTGTTTTCCAGGGCGAGGGCGATGAGCGTGCGCAACTGCGCATCGGCGAAATAGTCGCGCCACGCGATCGAATCGGCTGCCGTGTCCGTGGCCGAGGCAGCGGCAGCGGCAGCGCTTTCCTGCGGGAAGCTCGCGGGCACCGGCGCGACCGGGCGCTGGTAGGCCGGGATCAACGTGGTGCACGCGCTGGTCAGGATGGCAGCGAGGGTAAGCGCGAGGCTTGCGAGTCGGATCGTCATTTCGCCTCCGTCACGACGGGAAGGACGGCAGGGGCAGCATCTTCCGCCTGCTTGCTGCCGAAGACGCGGGTGATCACGACGTAGAACAAGGGCACGAAGAAGATCCCCAGAAGGGTGGCGGAAATCGTGCCGCCGAGCACGCCGGTGCCGATCGCGTGCTGGCTCCCCGAGCCGGCGCCGGTAGCGATCGCCAGCGGCAGCACGCCGAGGCCGAAGGCGAGCGAGGTCATCAGGATCGGACGCAGGCGCATGCGCACCGCCTCCAGCGTGGCGGCGACCACGTCCTTGCCTGCCGCCATCTCCGCCTTGGCGAACTCGACGATCAGGATCGCGTTCTTCGACGACAGGCCGATGGTGGCGAGCAGGCCGACCTGGAAGTAGATATCGTTCGACAGGCCGCGCCCGGTGGCGGCGACGATCGCCCCCAGCACGCCCAGCGGCACCACCAGCATCACCGCGAACGGCACCGACCAGCTCTCGTACAGCGCCGCCAGGCACAGGAACACCACCAGCAGCGACAGCGCGTACAACTCCAGCGTCTGCGAGCCGCTGCTGCGCTCCTCGTAGGACGTGCCCGACCAGGCGTAGCCGATTCCCGGCGGCAGTTTCGCGATCAGCTCCTCCACCGCGGTCATCGCCTCGCCCGAGGACAGGCCCGGGGCCGCCTGACCGAGGACCTCCATCGAAGGCTGGCCGTTGAAGCGCTCGAGCCGCGGCGAGCCGTAGGTCCAGTGTGCGCTGGCGAAGGCAGTGAACGGCACCATCTCACCACTTGCATTGCGCACATACCACTTGTCGAGGTCCTCGGGCGTCATGCGCGCGGAGGCATCGCCCTGCAGGTACACCTTCTTGATGCGGCCGCGGTCGAGGAAATCGTTGATGTAGGCACCGCCCAGTGCGGTCGACAGCGTGTCGTTGATGTCGGCCACGGTCACGCCGAGCGCACCGGCCTTGGCATGGTCGACGTCGAGTTTGAGTTCGGCGACATCCTCCTGGCCGTTCGGGCGCACGCCCATCAGTCGCTTGTCCTGCGCCGCCATGCCGAGAAACTGGTTGCGCGCGGCCAGCAGGGCGTCGTGACCGACGCCCGCACGGTCCTGCAACTGCACGGTGAAGCCGCCCGAGGTGCCGAGTTCGATTACCGCCGGGGGCACGAAGGCGAACACCATGGCCTCGCGGATCTTGGAGAACGCACCCATCGCCCGGCTGGCGAGGGACTTCACGTCCATGCCCGGGCCCTGGCGCTCGTCCCACGGGCGCAGATTGACGAAGCCGATGCCCATGTTCTGGCCGCTGCCGCCGAAGCTGAAGCCGGCCACGGTGAACAATGCACGCACGGTGTCCTTCTCGTCCTCGAGGAAGTGCCTCTCGACCTTCTTCAGCACCTCGAGCGTGCGTTCCTGGGTGGCGCCCGCGGGCAGCACGACCTGGTTGAACATCACGCCCTGGTCCTCTTCCGGCAGGAAGGAGGTCGGCATGCGCACGAACAGCAGGCCGAGCACCGCGACGATGGCGAGGTAGATCACCAGGAAGCGGGCACTGCGCTTGAGCAGGCCGCCGACGGCGGATTCGTAGCGGCGAGTATTGCGCGCGAACATACGGTTGAACCAGCCGAAGAAACCGCCGAGCAGGCCGCCTTCGCCATGGCCATGGCCCTTCTCCACCGGCTTGAGCAGGGTGGCGCACAGGGCCGGGGTGAACACGATCGCGACCAGCACCGACAGCGCCATCGCGGAGACGATCGTGATCGAGAACTGGCGGTAGATCACCCCGGTGGAGCCGCCGAAGAAGGCCATCGGCACGAACACCGCAGACAGCACCAGGCCGATGCCGATCAGCGCGCCGGTGATCTGGTCCATCGAACGCCTGGTCGCCTCCTTCGGTGGCAGGCCTTCCTCGCTCATGACGCGCTCGACGTTCTCGACCACGACGATGGCGTCGTCGACGAGCAGGCCGATCGCGAGCACGACGCCGAACATGGTCAGGGTATTGATGGTGAAACCGAATGCCGCCATGACGCCGAAGGTGCCGAGCAGCACGACCGGAATGGCGATGGTCGGGATCAAGGTGGCGCGCAGGTTCTGCAGGAACAGGTACATCACCAGGAACACCAGCACCACGGCCTCGAGCAGCGTCGTCACCACCGACTGGATCGACAGCTTGACGAAGGGTGTGGTGTCGTAGGGCACGACATATTTCACTCCGGCGGGGAAATAGCGCTCCATCTCGTCGAGCTTGGCGCGCACGGCGGTCGCGGTTTCCAGCGCGTTGGCGCCGGCGGCGAGGCGAACACCGACACCGGCAGCGGGCCGGCCGTTGAAGCGCGCGACGGTCGAGTAGCTCTCGGCCCCGATTTCGACGCGAGCGACATCGCGCAGCCGCACCTCGCCCCCCTGGGCGCTTGTGCGCAGCAGGATGGCCTCGAAATCCTCCACCGTCTGCAGACGGCTCTGCGCCGTGATCGCGGCGGAGAAGCCCTGGCCGGGCAGCGCCGGCGTGCCGCCGAGCTGGCCGGCAGACACCTGGGTGTTCTGCGCCTGGATCGCGGCCCGCACATCCCCCGGCGTGAGGCGGAAATTGGTTAGCCTGGCCGGGTCGAGCCAGATCCGCATTGCGTACTGGGCGCCGAACACCTGGATCTCGCCCACGCCGCTCACCCGCGACAGCGGATCCTGCACCGTGGACACGAGGAAGTCGGACAGGTCGGCCCCGTCCTGGCTGCCGTCCTCGGAAACGAAGCCGACCACCATGAGGAAGTTGCGCGCCGACTTGGCCACCGTGACGCCCTGCTGCTGCACCGCCTGCGGCAACAGCGCGAGGGCGACCTGCAGCTTGTTCTGGACCTGGACCTGGGCGATGTCGGGGTCGGTATCGGCGCTGAAGGTAAGCGTGACCGCGGCGTTGCCGAAGGAGTCGCTCGACGAATTCATGTACAGCAGGCCGTCCAGGCCGGTCATCTTCTGCTCGATGATCTGGGTCACCGAGTCCTCGACCGCCTTGGCCGTGGCGCCCGGGTAGCGGGCGTTGATGACCACCGCGGGCGGCGCGATGGACGGGTATTGCGATACCGGCAGCTGCTGGATCGACAACGCGCCGGCCAGCATGATGACGATGGCGATGACCCAGGCGAAGATCGGCCGGTCGATGAAAAAGCGCGCCATGATCGCTTACCTCGTCACCGCAACGGGCGCGGCGGCGGCGACCGCGGCGGCCGGTTCCTGCGCCTGCACGACGGTGCCCGGCCGGGCGCGCTGCAGGCCCTCGACGATGATGCGCTCGCCCGCGGCGAGGCCATCGCTGACCACCCACTTGTCGCCGAGCGATTGGGCGGCCTTGACCGTGCGTGCCTCGACCTTGCCCTCGCCATTGACCACCATCAGCACTGCATTGCCGCGCGGATCGCGGCTTAGCGCGGCATGCGGCACGAGGATCGCGTCGCTGAGCACGCCCTGGGCGAGGCGGGCACGCACGTACATGCCGGGCAGCAACTCGCCCTGCGGATTCGGGAACACGGCGCGCAGGGTCACGCTGCCCGTCGTCGGGTCCACCGTCACCTCGGAGAAAGCCAGCTCGCCTTCGGCCGCGTATTCGCTGCCGTCTTCCAGGACGAGCTTCACCGGCACCGTTTCGCCGCCGGCACGCTGCAGCTTGCCTGCTTCGAGATCACGCCTGAAGCGCAGCATTTCGGCGCTCGATTGCGTCAGATCGACGTAGATCGGGTCGAGCTGCTGTACGGTCGCCAGCGCATCCGCCTGATTCGCGGTGACCAGCGCACCCTGCGTCACCGTCGAACGACCGATACGGCCGGCGATGGGCGACTTCACGCGGGTGAAGTCGAGGTCGATCTTCGCCTTGTCCACGGCCGCCTTCGCTGCGGCCACATCGGCCTGCGCCTGCTTGAGCGCCGCCGAGGCGTCGTCGTTGGCCTGCTTGCTCACGGCCTCGATCCGGACCAGCCCGGCATAGCGCTCCGCCTTCAGGCGGGCAGCATGGACGTTCGCCTCGGCACGCGCCAGATTCGCCTTTGCACTGTCGTAGGCGGCCTGATAGGCGGCGGGATCGATCCGGTACAGTACCTGTCCGGCATCCACCGTGCTGCCTTCCTTGAACTGACGCTGCTGAATGATGCCGGTGACCTGGGGCCTGAGCTCGGCGATGAGATAGGGCGAGGTGCGGCCCGGCAGTTCCGCCACCTGCGGCACGCTTTCAGACTTCACCGTCAGCACGGTGACGGCCGGAGCCGGTGGCGGCACCGCCGCGGCAGATCCTGTCGCGCCCTGTTTGTCGCCGCTGCAGGCGGCGAGGAGAAGGGCGCTCATCAGCGCGATGCTGGCCGGTGTCAGTAGCCGGATCCGTTTGCTTGTCATCGAAGGCCTCTGTGTGGTCTGGGCGGATGGGGGAACACCCGCCTTTTGGGCGAGGCCTGCATCCTGCACCTAGAATGTTCGTTCTAGATTGAACGCTCATTCTATGTTAGGATTTGCTGCAGTGCAAGACCGCTCGAGACCTAACAGACTCGAGGCATGACAGACACACGACCATCACCTCCCCGGAGAAGCTGCCGATGTCCGCGCCCCTTTCCCCTTCCAGCGAAAACACCCGCGCCGAAACCCGTCGGGCGCAGATCCTTTGCGCGGCCGCGGACTGCTTTCGCAGCAGCGGCTTCCACGGCGCCAGCATCGCACAGATATCGAAAACCGCCGGCATGAGTGCAGGCCACATCTATCACTACTTCGAGAACAAGGAAGCGATCATCGCCGCGATCGTGGCGCAGGATCTCGAACGTTTCCTGACGCTGACCGCCGGCTTTCGCGCCGCACGCAACGTGCAGGACGCCATGATCGGTTGCGTGGCAAACGGGGTGGAAGAGAAACTGGATCCGGCCACCGCCGGACTGAAGCTGGAGATCGTCGCCGAGGCGGCGCGCAATCCGCGGGTGGCCGAGATCGTGCGCGCCGCCGACCGCACCTGCCGGGAGAGCCTGGCCGAAACACTGCGTGCGGTGCGCGAGGCCTCCGGCCATCACGACGACGACGCCACGCTCCAGGCCCTGACCGAGGTCATGGCGGCGATGTTCGAAGGTTTGCTCAGCCGCAGCATCCGCAACCCCGACCTCGACCGCGACAGGGTCGTCCGGGTGTTCCAGACTGCAATGCGGGACCTGATGAGCCAGACCCCTTAGGGTTTGCGTTCCTGCCGGTCGTGGTTGCGGCCGACGCGCTCCTGTTCCTCTTCGCGGTTTCGGTTTCGCTCGCGATGGTGCCCGCGCTCCGCATTCTGCCGGTCGTCCGCCTGCGGGCGCTGACCGAGGACGCGCCCCCCATCCTGCCGGCCGTCGGCGTCGGGTACCTGGCCACGGACACGCCCCGCGCCCGCTTCGCCACCTCGATTCTCCGATCGCCGCGACTCGCGGCTCTCACCCCGCTCGCGCTCCCGTTCCTGGCGCCTTTCGGCGTCGTGCTGCCGCTCCTGCGCGCGGTTCACTTCGCGTTCGCGGTGGCGAGCGCGTTCGCGCATACCTTCGCGATCGCGCGCGACATCCCGCTCCCGTGCCGCCTCGCGTTCCCGCTCGCGCAGGCGTTCGCGATCCGAGACGAAGCGGCGTTCGCGCTGGCGCTCGAATTCCCTCGCCTGCTCGCGCTGCCATTCAAGCTCGCGCCGCAGCGCCCGCTCCCGGTCATGTTCGCGCTGCCACTGGCGTGGCGGCGACGGATGGCGATGATGTGGCGCCGACCAATAACCCGGCATCCAGTCATGGCGGCGGCCGGTCCAGTTCCAGTAACCATCGATCCAGACGTAGCCCACCACGGGGGGATATCCGCGGTACTCGACCCGCGGCGGCGGCGCCACGATGACGACCTCGTCCTCGTAATACGGGTCGACCGGCGCGAAGACGCAACCGCCGACCGATAGGGCCGCGATCAGCGGCAGGTTCCAGCGGTGCCACGTGAGCGTCATCAACAGAGTCCTGGGCAGTATCGGGTTGGAGGCGGCGGATGCAGGCGCCGTGTAGAGCGCAACCTGCACGGCCACTGCCCAGCTAGGACAGTCCCGCGCCGGACGCCGTTCCGGTGAGTGGTCGGTTGTAGTTGTAAGAGGCGATTTCCGCCACCGGCGACCGCGACCGAATTCACCGAGTGCGAGGCGCCGACGCGCCATGCCCATGGATGGACCGAGGGCCGTCACGCGCATGGATCGAAGCGGCATGCAGAAAGCCGATCAAGCGCTCCATGTGCCGCTCGAGGTCGGCAAACGACTCGTGATCTCCTGACAACACCAGCAGTTCGACCGCAGCATCCCGGCGCGCTGCGAGAATCTGCCGCGCCTCGTCGATCGGCACCACCTCATCGTCCTCGCCGTGCACCAGCAGAACCGGGCAGCGCACCCGGCCGATGGTGTTGATCGGCGCGATGTCGTCGAAGCGGTGCCCGATCGTCTGCTGCACGTAATCGAGAATGTAGCGCCCGAGGGGGCGTTCCGGGATGTGGCGGGCGGCGAGCCAGCGCCGCATCATGGCCGCGGGATGAGCGAAGGCGGCGACGCTCACCACGGCAGCCACCCCGGGGCGGCGCAAGGCGGCCAGCATCGCAGCTCCGGCGCCGACCGAATGCCCCAGCAGGGCGATACGGCGGGGGTCGATCTGTGGCAGGCTCGCGAGCCAGTCGAAGGCGTGCTCGGCATCTTCGGCAAAACGCGGCAGTGAGGCGAAGCTGTCGTCGTCGCTGGCGCCATGGCAGCGCGCGTCGATGAACAGGGTCGTGAATCCGGCGTCGTG
>JBFGZP010000011.1:0-22384 GCA_041586695.1 Thauera sp. | reverse complement strand
GTAGTCGGCCAGTGGTTGCCTCTTGAAGTAACCGGTGTGGGACAAGGTCACGACCATGTCTTCCGGCGTGATCAGGTCCTCGATGTTGATCTCGGCGGTGTTCATCACCAGTTCCGAGCGACGCGGGTCGCCGAACTGGTTGCGGATCGCGGCGAGCTCGCCGACGATGATCGCGGTGATGCGCTCGGGCCGGGCGAGGATGTCGAGCAGGTCGGTGATGACGTCCATCACCTCGCGGTATTCGGTGACGATCTTGTCTTGCTCGAGCCCGGTCAGGCGCTGCAGGCGCAGCTCCAGGATCGCCTGCGCCTGTGCTTCGGACAGGCGATAGCCCTGCTCGGAGAGGCCGAAAGCGCGATCCAGCCCGTCGGGCCGATAGCTGTCGGCCAGCGCCCGGCTGAGCATTTCCTCGACCAGCGGCGAGCGCCAGGTGCGCTCCATCAGGCCGCGCTTGGCGTCGGCCGGCGTCGGCGCGGCCTTTATCAGGGCGATGATTTCATCGACATTCGACAGCGCCACCGCCAGGCCCTCGAGGATGTGGCCGCGATCGCGCGCCTTCCTGAGTTCGAAGATCGTGCGGCGGGTGACGACCTCGCGGCGATGCTCCAGGAAACAAACCAGCATCTGCTTGAGGTTCAGCAGGCGGGGCTTGCCATCGACCAGCGCCACCATGTTCATGCCGAAGCTGTCCTGCAGCTGCGTGTGCTTGAACAGCTTGTTCAGCACCACCTCGGGCATCTCGCCGCGCTTGAGCTCGACGACCAGGCGCATGCCCGACTTGTCCGACTCGTCACGGATCTCGCTGATGCCCTCGATCTTCTTTTCGTTGACCAACTCGGCCATGCGCTCCTGCAGGGTGCGCTTGTTCACCTGGTAAGGCAGTTCGTCGACGATGATCGCCTGGCGGTCGGTCTTGCCGATGGGCTCGAAGTGGGTGCGCGCACGCATGATCACGCGGCCGCGGCCTGTGCGATAACCGTCGTGCACCCCGGCGAGACCGTAGATGAGGCCCGCGGTCGGGAAATCCGGCGCCTTGACGACGTCGATCAGCGCTTCGATGCCGGTATCGGGCTCTTCGAGCAGGAGCAGGCAGGCATCGATGATCTCGCCGAGGTTGTGGGGCGGGATATTGGTCGCCATGCCAACCGCGATACCGCTGGAACCGTTGATCAGCAGGTTCGGAATCCGCGCCGGCATCACCAGCGGTTCTTTCTCCGAGCCGTCGTAGTTCGGCCCGAAATCGACCGTTTCCTTGTCGAGGTCGGCAAGCAGCTCGTGGCCGATCCGCGCCATGCGGATTTCGGTGTAACGCATCGCCGCGGCGTTGTCGCCGTCGACCGAGCCGAAGTTGCCCTGGCCGTCTACCAGCATGTAGCGCAGCGAGAAATTCTGCGCCATGCGCACGATCGTGTCGTAGACCGCCGTATCGCCGTGGGGGTGGTATTTACCGATGACGTCGCCGACGATACGGGCCGACTTCTTGTAGGCACGATTCCAGTCGTTCGACAGCTCGTGCATCGCGAACAGCACGCGCCGATGCACCGGCTTCAGGCCGTCGCGCGCATCGGGAAGCGCCCGCCCCACGATCACGCTCATGGCGTAATCCAGGTAGGAGTGGCGCATCTCCTCCTCGAGGCTGATCGGCAGTGTTTCCTTGGCGAACTGTGTCATGCTCGAAGGCGGCTAATCCGCTTGGACCAAAAGCGTGCAATGTTAGCACGCGGCGCCTCTTCGCTGCCCTGCCGATGGCCGCCTAGAAGCGCATCTCCACGCCGCCGCCGACGGCCCAGACGCGGTCGCGGTCGACGTCGCCATCGTGCCGCGGCCAGAAATGCCCGACGATGACTTCGCCGATCAGCCAGTCGCGATAGACCGGCTGCTGCCACTTCGCACGCAGCCCGTACTCGCCGACGTCGGCGTCGGCACCGGCCTCGCCGGTGAGCAAGGCCTCGAGCGACAACAGGCGGTCGTCGCCGAAGGTCTTGAACGCCCCCAGGCTGGTCGACCACGTGAAGCCGTCGGACTCCTGCGAGATCGTGCCGGAATTGCGCCAGCGCAGCGACAGCGTCGGCGACCAGGCGTGCTCGTAATCGAGCGATGTGGTAGAGCCGAATCTCTCGCTCAAGGACCAGAACAAGGTTTCGCGGAACTCGACCCGGTCCTGGATGCCCAGCAGCCATTCCTTGCGGTAGCGCGCCTGCGTATAGACCTTGTAGCCGCCGCGCACGCCGACGCGCAGATCGAAGGCGTCGCGCAGCATCACGCCGACGCCGGCAAACAGCGTTTGATCCTCGCGCAAATCCTGCGTCAACAGCTGCTGCTCGCGGGAAAACGACTCGGGCTGGTCGGTGACGAGCTCGCGCTCGTTGTCCTGGCCGAAGAACACGTAGGCCTTTTCGCGCAGATTCGGCAGCTGCAGGCGGGCACGCAGGCGCACGTTGAGGCGCAGGTCCTCGTCCTCGCGCCACAGCGCGCGGATGCCGAGCCGGCCGTGCGTCACCATGCCCCCCTCTTCGAACGGAATGTCGCCGAACCAGTCGTTGACCTCGGTCGCGACCCAGACCGTCCCGGAACGCAACTGCTCGCGCCCGGCTTCGAGCATGCCGGGCGCGTCGCCCGCGGCCTGCGCAGCGGCGCTACTTGCCCCTGCCCCACCCCCGCTCGCTGCGCCGACGGTGCCAGTCTTTTCCGGCACCGACATGGCCGACGACGGCACGGAGGAACATCCGCCCACCAGCACCAGGCTGACACTAGCAGCGATGACGCGAAACATAAGTCTCCTCCCGAATTTGTATACCACCCGCGCCGAAGCGGTCCGCAGACCGGTCGGGCCACCGCGCAATCATCCTGCATCACGCCGGCGCACGCCAGGGAGAATGTCCTGAACGCAACTCGGAGCGTCAGCCAGACGGGTGGCGCCCGGCTCGACGCCCCGGATTGCAGAAATCCGCAAGGAAGCTCTTGAAATCCCGCCACGAGACCCCAACATGCGAGCAGATTGTCGAAAACAGGGAGCAAACACCCATGCAGGACCAGAAGCCCACGGCGGAAGATCTGCCCGAACTCGAACAACATGCAGAGGCGGCGGCCGCGTCGCCCGCAGCCGTCGAACCGGCCACGGGCGACACGATGCCCAGTCTGGCGGAGAGCCTGCGGCAGGCCGAACTGAAGGCCGAAGAACACCACGACGCCTGGCTTCGCGCCAAAGCGGAGACCGAGAACGTGCGCCGCCGCGCGCAGGAAGACATCAGCAAGGCATCCAAGTTTGCCGCGGAGAAGTTCGCCACGGCAATGCTGCCGGTAAAGGACAGCCTGGAAGCGGCGCTCGCGGTCGACAACCAGACCGTCGAGAAGCTGCGCGAGGGCGTGGAACTGACCCTGCGCCAACTCGTCTCCGCATTCGAGGGCGCGAACCTCGCGGAGGAAAACCCGGTCGGGCAGAAGTTCGATCCGAACCGCCACCAGGCGATCAGCGCGGTCGAGTCCGACGCCGAGCCCAACACTGTGGTGACGGTGCTGCAAAAGGGCTATCTGCTCAACGAGCGCGTCATCCGCCCGGCCATGGTGATGGTCTCGAAGGCCAAGGAAAAGTAAGGCGACAGCGAATTCGCGCTCCGGTCCTTGAAAGCCGGCCGGAGCGCCCCATATGCGGAACAGAACGGAGCGGCAGCGCCCCTCCTCCAGCGAATTCAGATATCTAAAGGAACACACATGGGCAAGATCATCGGCATTGACCTCGGCACCACCAACAGCTGCGTTTCCGTCATGGAAGGCGGCAAGCCGAAGGTCATCGAGAACTCCGAAGGTGCGCGCACGACGCCGTCCGTCGTCGCCTACGCGGAAGACGGTGAGATCCTGACCGGCGCGCCGGCCAAGCGCCAGGCGGTCACCAACGCCAAGAACACGCTCTTCGCAGTCAAGCGCCTGATCGGGCGCCGCTTCGAAGAGAAGGAAGTGCAGAAAGACATCGCCCTGATGCCGTACAAGATCTGCAAGGCCGACAACGGCGATGCCTGGGTCGAAGTGCGCGGCAAGAAGATCGCGCCGCCGCAGGTGTCGGCCGAAGTGCTGCGCAAGATGAAGAAGACCGCCGAGGACTACCTCGGCGAGGAAGTCACCGAAGCGGTCATCACCGTTCCGGCCTACTTCAACGACAGCCAGCGCCAGGCCACCAAGGACGCGGGCAAGATCGCCGGTCTCGAAGTGAAGCGCATCATCAACGAGCCGACCGCGGCCGCGCTCGCCTTCGGCATGGACAAGAAGCCGGGCGACTCCAAGATCGCCGTGTATGACCTCGGCGGCGGCACCTTCGACATCTCGATCATCGAGATCGCCGACCTCGACGGCGAGCACCAGTTCGAAGTGCTCGCCACCAACGGCGACACCTTCCTCGGCGGCGAGGACTTCGACCAGCGCATCATCGACTACATCGTCACCGAGTTCAAAAAGGAACAGGGCGTCGACCTCAAGAACGACGTGCTGGCATTGCAGCGCCTGAAGGAAGCGGCCGAGAAGGCCAAGATCGAGCTGTCTTCGAGCCAGCAGACCGAGATCAACCTGCCCTACATCACCGCCGACGCGAGCGGCCCGAAGCACCTGGCGCTGAAGATCACCCGTGCCAAGTTCGAGGCGCTGGTGGAAGAACTGGTCCTGCGCACGATCGAGCCCTGCCGTGTCGCCCTGAAGGACGCCGGCCTCAAGGTGTCCGACATCGACGACGTGATCCTGGTCGGCGGCCAGACCCGCATGCCCAAGGTGCAGGAAAAGGTGAAGGAATTCTTCGGCAAGGAAGCCCGCCGCGACGTGAACCCGGACGAGGCCGTTGCTGTCGGCGCCTCGATCCAGGGCGGTGTGCTGCAGGGCGAGGTCAAGGACGTGCTGCTGCTAGACGTGACCCCGCTGTCGCTCGGCATCGAGACGCTGGGCGGCGTCATGACCAAGCTGATTCAGAAGAACACCACCATTCCGACCAAGGCCAGCCAGGTGTTCTCCACCGCCGAAGACAACCAGAGCGCGGTGACGATCCACGTGTTGCAGGGCGAGCGCGAAATGACCGCCGGCAACAAGAGCCTGGGCCAATTCAACCTGTCCGACATCCCGCCGGCGCGCCGCGGCATGCCGCAGATCGAGGTCACCTTCGACATCGACGCCAACGGCATCCTGCACGTCTCGGCCAAGGACAAGGCGACCGGCAAGGAGAACAAGATCAAGATCCAGGCCAACTCGGGCCTGTCGGACGACGAGATCGAGCGCATGGTGCAGGACGCCGCAGCGCACGCCGAGGAAGACAAAAAGGCGCGCGAACTGGTCAACACCCGCAACCAGTGCGAGGCCCTCGTCCATTCGACCCGGACCGCGCTCGGCGAATATGGCGACAAGCTCTCCGACGAGGAAAAGGCGAAGATCGAAGCCGCGATCAAGGATGCCGAAGAGGCGATCAAGAGCGGCGACAAGGACAGCATCGAAGCCAAGAGCCAGGCCCTGGCGACGGCGGCGCAGAAGCTGGGTGAGCAGATGTACGCCCAGGCCGAGGCTGAAGGTGGGCCGCAGGCCGCCGGCGGCGCTGGCGGTGGCGCCTCCAGTGGCGGTGGCAAGGCCGACGACGCCGACGTGGTTGACGCCGAATTCACCGAAGTGAAGGACAAGAAATAACCGTCCGCCCGGCGGCAATCACTCGGCCGAGCCCATGCCGGAGCGCGTCTCCGGCACGGGCTCGGCCTTTGCATGACACGAGCCTGAGCGAACCACAATGTCCAAACGGGATTACTACGAGGTCCTCGGCGTCAATCGCGACGCGGGCGACGACGAAATCAAGAAGGCCTACCGCAAGCTGGCCATGAAGTTTCATCCGGACCGCAATCCGGACAGCAAGGATGCCGAGGAGCACTTCAAGGAGGCGAAGGAAGCCTACGAGGTGCTCTCCGAACCGCAGAAAAAGGCCGCCTACGACCGCTACGGCCATGCCGGCGTCGACCAGTCGATGGGCGGCGGCGGCCAGGGCTTCGAGGGCTTCTCCGACGCCTTCGGCGACATCTTCGGCGACCTCTTCGGCGGCGGTGGCGGTCGCGGCGGGCGCTCGAACGTCTATCGCGGCGCCGACCTGCGCTACAACCTCGAGATTTCGCTCGAGGAGGCGGCGCGCGGCGCCGAGAAGACGATCCGCATCCCCACCGTCGAGGATTGCGGAACCTGCAGCGGCAGCGGCGCCAAGCCCGGCACCCAACCCAAGCCCTGCCCGACCTGCGGCGGTGCGGGACAGGTGCGTATCCAGCAGGGATTCTTCTCGATCCAGCAGACTTGCCCGAAGTGTCACGGTACCGGCCGCATCATTCCCGACCCCTGCCGCGACTGCAGCGGCGCCGGCCGGGTGAAGAAGCAGAAGACGCTGGAAGTGAAGATTCCGGCCGGCATCGACGAGGGCATGCGCCTGCGTCACGCCGGACACGGCGAACCGGGCGTCAATGGCGGCCCGGCGGGCGACCTCTACGTCGAGATCCACATCCGCAAGCACGCGGTGTTCGAGCGCGATCACGACGACTTGCACTGCGAGATGCCGATCAGCTTCACGACCGCGGCGCTCGGCGGCGAGATCGAGATCCCGACGCTCGAGGGCATGGCGCGCCTCAAGATCCCCGCCGAAACCCAGAGCGGCAAGGTCTTCCGCCTGCGTGGCAAAGGCATCAAGAACGTGCGCAGCCACACCCACGGCGACCTGATGTGCCACGTGGTGGTGGAGACGCCGGTGAAACTCACCGACCGCCAGCGCGAGCTGCTGCGGGAGTTCGAAGAGGTCTCCAGCGGCAACGCCGACCGCCACAATCCCAAGGCGAAATCCTGGATGGACAAGGTGCGCGAGTTCTTCGCCGCCTGAGCGCATCGCCCGCGGCCAGGCAGAGGCCGTGAGTCCGGTCACGGCCTCTGCCGGTGGGGACCCGGCGGGACCGTCCGATCTGGTTATACTTTGCCACACAGGAACTCGCCGAGACCGGACAGCATGAAAGCCCTGCGCCTGCTGAGGATTGCCGCCGTCGCCGCGCTGGGCGCCCTGCTCGCACCGGGACCGGCGTTTGCGCAGCAAGGCGTCGCGACCGACGCGATCACCCTCGGCCACTCGGGCGCCCTGAGTGGCCCGCTGGCGGAACTGAACAAGGAATATCTGTCCGGCGCCAAGCTCCATTTCGACCAGATAAATTCCCGCGGCGGCATCCACGGCCGCCGCATCCGCCTGCTTACGCTCGACGACGCCTACGATCCCGAGCTTGCAGCGGCCAACGTGCGCAAGCTGATCGAAAGTCACCGCGTCTTTGCGCTCTTCGGCTGCTTCGGTACCGGCCCCAGCCTGAAGATGATTCCGCTGGCGAGCGCCGCGAGGGTGCCGTTCTTTGCGCCCTACAGCGGCGCAGACGCGCTACGCCAGCCGACCGACCCCTATGTGTTCCACCTGCGCGCCTCTTACAGCGAGGAAATCGACAAGATCATCAGCCATCTGGCCACGCTCGGCGTCCGCTCGGTCGGTATCGTCCATCACGCCGACCCCTTCGGCGAGGCAGGCCTCGCGACTGCCGTCGCTGCACTGTCCCGACGCGGGCTGACGCCCTCGGTGGTGGCCCGCTTCGCCGACCGCGAGGCCGATGCCGACGACGCGGCGCGGATCATCGCCGGCGCCAACCCCGCTGCGGTGATCATGATCGCTGCGCACGACAACTCGGCCGCCTTCCTGCGTGCGCTGCGCAGCACCGGCTACCGTCCGATGCTCTTCGGCCTCTCGATCATCAACGCCGAGCAGTTGATCCGCGAACTGGGCGATCAGGCTTACGGCCTCGTCATCGCCCGCGTGCTGCCCTCGCCCTTCCGCCTCGACTACCCGTTCGTGCGTGACTACCGCTATTTCTCGGACAGGGCGAGGTTGGGGTATTCGTATCCCGCGCTCGAGGGCTATCTCGCCGCGACGGTATTCACCGAGGCGCTGCGCCGCGCGGGGCGCGAGCTGAGCGCCGACCGTCTGCTGGCGGCGCTGGAGGGGATGACCGACTGGGATGCAGGAGGCTTGAAGCTGCGCTACTCGACCCACAACCACGTCGGTCTGGACTACGTGGATCTGACCGTGATCGGTCGCGGCAATACCAGCCGCTGAAGGTGGAGCACGCGCAGCCCTGCCGGGCGCGTAAGCCGCGATTCGTGCTGCGGCCGGAGGTTCAGGCGCGACGCCAGGTGGTGCCGCCGGGACCGTCCTCGAGCACGACGCCCGCTTCCAGCAGGCTCGCACGGATACGGTCGGCCTCGGCGTAGTCCCTGGCCGACTTCGCCGCCGCTCGGCGTTCGATCAGATCGGTGATGGCCGCGGCATCGAGGCCGCCGGTCTCGGGCCCACCGCCCTGCAAGAAGGCCACCGGATCGCGCTCCAGCAGCCCGAGCACGCCAGCCAGCCCCTTCAACTGGCGTGCCACCGCGGGCGAGGCCTCGCGATTGACCTCGTTTGCCAGGTCGAACAGCACCGCCACCGCCTCGGCAGTATTGAAGTCATCATTCATCGCTGCCCGGAAGCGCTGCGCGTGGCCCTCATTCCAATCGACGCCGGCCGCCGTCGCCGGCACATTCTTGAGCGCCGTATACAGACGCGTCAGCGCATTGCGCGCGTCGTCCAGGTGGGCGTCGGAGTAGTTCAGCGGGCTGCGGTAGTGGGCGCGCAGGATGAAGAAACGCACGATCTCGGCGTCGTACTGCTGCAGCACGTCCCGGATGGTGAAGAAGTTGCCGAGCGACTTCGACATCTTCTCGTCGTCGACGCGAACGAAGCCGTTGTGCATCCAGTAATTGACGAAGGCGTGGCCGTGCGCGCCTTCCGACTGCGCGATCTCGTTCTCGTGATGCGGAAACTGCAGGTCCTGCCCGCCACCGTGGATGTCGAACTGCTCGCCGAGCAGGTCGGAACTCATGGCCGAACATTCGATGTGCCATCCGGGACGCCCGCTGCCCCAGGGCGAATCCCACTTCACCTCGGCAGGCTCTTCCGCCTTGGCATGCTTCCACAGCACGAAATCGAGCGGATCGTTCTTGTCCCCGACGACTTCGACGCGCTCGCCCGCACGCAGTTCGTCCACCGACTTGCCCGACAGCTTGCCGTAGCCCTCGAACTTGCGCACCGCATAGCACACGTCGCGATTGGCGGCGACGTAGGCCAGGCCCTTGTGCTCGAGACGGCTGATCAGGTCCTGCATCTGGGCGATGTAGTCGGTGGCACGCGGCTCGCAATCGGGCCGCAGCACACCGAGCGCATCGGCATCTTCGTGCATCGCGGCGATGAAGCGGTCGGTCAGCACGCGGATCGACTCACCCCTGTCCTGCGCGCGGCGGATGATCTTGTCGTCGATGTCGGTGATATTGCGCACGTAGGTGACATCGAAGCCGCTCGCCCGCAACCAGCGCGCGACCATGTCGAACACGACCAGCACGCGCGCGTGACCAAGGTGGCAGAGGTCGTACACCGTCATGCCACAGACGTACATCCGGACCTTGCCCGGCTCGATCGGTCGGAAAGCGTCCTTGCGGCGGGAGAGAGTGTTGTAGATCGTGAGCATGCGAATGAGCAAAAAAAACCGCGTCGGATGCGCGATTGTGGGAGACCGGGGGATGTTGGTAAAATCCGGGGCCGCTCGTGGCACCACAGGTTCGGTTCGTGCCCCGAAAATCCGCGGCAGTATATCATGCGGCCCGAACCCCTCCGCCTGCCGCCGCCGCCCGCATTCCGTGTCGCGCCTGCGGTGAGCCACTGTCGCATTGCCATCTAGTCGTCGGCCGAAGCGCCGCCTTCCCAATCGGAGAACGCATGAAGAAGCAGCTCGTCGCCTTTGCCGCCCTCGCCACCTGGGCCGTCACCACCCTCGCCGCAAACCCCATGGTCGAGTTGCGCACCAACCAGGGCGACATCGTCGTCGAAGTCTTTGCCGACAAGGCACCCAAGTCGGCGGAGAACTTCGTCCAGTACGTCAAGGACGGCCACTATGACGGCACCGTCTTTCACCGCGTCATCGACGGCTTCATGATCCAGGGCGGCGGTTTCGATGCCAAGATGAAGCAGAAGGCCACACGGGCCCCGATCGAAAACGAGGCAAAGAACGGCCTCAAGAACCAGCCCGGCACGCTGGCCATGGCCCGCACCGCCGATCCGCACTCGGCTTCGTCGCAGTTCTTCATCAACCTCGTACCCAACACCTTCCTCGACTACCCCTCCCGGGACGGCTGGGGCTACGCGGTGTTCGGCAAGGTGATCAAGGGCATGGACGTCGTCGAGAAGATCGGCAAGGTGCCCACGGCCGACGCCGGCTTTCACCAGAACGTGCCCGTCGATGCGGTCGTGATCGAAGGCGCCCGCGTGCTCGAAGCCGTGCCCGCGGCCAAGACACGCAAATAAGCACATACGCGAAAACCCACAGGAGAGCTCAGCCATGGCAGTCAAGCTGCACACCAACTTCGGCGTCATCACCCTCGAACTCGACGCCGAAAAGGCACCGGTCACAGTCGAGAACTTCCTCGCCTACGTCGAGGCCGGTCACTACGACAACACCGTCTTCCACCGCGTCATCGACGGCTTCATGATCCAGGGCGGCGGTTTCGAACCCGGCATGAAGCAGAAAGACACCCGCGAGCAGATCAAGAACGAAGCCGACAACGGCCTGAAGAACCTCAACGGCACCGTCGCCATGGCCCGCACCCAGGCCCCGCACTCGGCGACCGCGCAATTCTTCATCAACGTCGCCGACAACGACTTCCTCAACCACCGCTCGCCCGACCTCCAGGGCTGGGGTTACTGCGTGTTCGGGAAGGTCAGCGAAGGCATGGACGTGGTCGACAAGATCCGCAAGGTCAAGACCGGGTCAAGCGGCTTTCACCAGGACGTGCCGAAGGAAGACGTGATCATCGAGCGCGCCGAAGTTGTCTGACGCTCCCGCCGCCTCCCGGGGCGGCCCGAATCACGCAATGCCGGAGGCCGCGCGGGCGGCGCTTCCGGCATTGTTCATTTCCGACCTGCACCTCGCCGAAGACCGCCCGCAGACCACGGCCGCCTTCCTCCGCTTCCTCGCCGGCCCGGCTGCGGCCGCTGGCAGCCTTTTCATTCTCGGTGACCTGTTCGACTACTGGGCGGGCGACGACGACGACACTGCCTTCAACGGCTGGATCTGTCGAGCACTGCATGCGGTCTCCGAATCGGGCGTGGCGCTGTACTTCATGGCCGGCAATCGCGACCTCCTCGCCGGCGACGGTTTTGCCCGCGCTGCCGGCCTGCAGATCCTGCCCGACCCGACCCTCGTCCGCCTCGGCGAATGCCCGGTATTGCTGAGCCACGGCGACGCCCAGTGCACCGACGACGTCGCCTATCAGGCCTATCGCAAGCAGGTCCGCGACCCCGTCTGGCAGGCCGGATTCCTCGCCCAGCCGCTGGCGGAGCGCAGGGCCTTCATCGAGCGCGTGCGCGCGCAGAGCGAAGCGGCGAAACGGGAGAAGGCGATGACGATCATGGACGTGAACCCTGCGGCCATCGAAGCGCTGCTGCGCGAGCATGGCCACCCGACCCTGATTCATGGCCATACGCATCGCCCGGCGCGGCACGAACACCTCGTCGACGGACTCCGCTGCGAGCGCTGGGTCCTCGCAGACTGGCATGATCGCGCTACCTGGCTGGAGTTCGACGGCAGCGCTTTCGAGCCCCGACGGGAATGAGGCCACCGCACACACGGCCGCGAGACGAAAAGAAAGCGCTGGACCCTCGTTCAGCGCCCCCCGTGGAGGATCCGGATCCCGGCTTCGCTCAGGCCGCCAGGCCCCGAGCCAGATCCACCTTGAGGTCTTCGATCGACTCCAGCCCGACGGCGATGCGCAGCAAGCCCTCGCCGATCCCGGCCTCGGCCCGCGCCTCGGCCGAGATCCGGCCATGCGTGGTCGTGGCGGGATGGGTGATCGTGGTCTTGGTATCGCCCAGATTCGCCGTGATCGAGATCATCCGTGTGGAATCCACCACCTTCCAGGCCTGCTCGCGTCCGCCTTCGACTTCGAAGCTGAGGATCGCGCCGCCAGCCTTCTGCTGGCGCATCGCCAGTTCGTGCTGCGGATGCGAGGGCAGGCCCGGATAGAACACCCGCGCCACCCCCTGCTGCTCCAGCCACGTCGCCAGCGCCAGCGCGCTCGCCGACTGCGCCTCCATGCGGATGCGCAAGGTCTCCAGGCCCTTCAGGATCACCCAGGCGTTGAACGGCGACAGGGTCGGCCCGGCCGTACGCAGGAACTTGAAGACCTCGTCCGTCACCGTCTTCGGCCCGACGACGGCGCCACCGAGCACCCGGCCCTGGCCGTCGAGGTACTTCGTCGCCGAATGCACCACGACGTCCGCGCCGAGCGCCAGGGGCAACTGCAGCGCGGGCGAACAGAAGCAGTTGTCCACTGCAAGCAAGGCCCCCGCCTCGTGTGCGATCGCCGCCACGGCGGCGATGTCGACCACTTCGGTAAGCGGGTTCGATGGCGTTTCGACGAAGAACAGCTTTGTCCGCGGCCGCACCGCGGCCCGGTATGCATCCAGGTTCGTTGCCGGAACGAAGCTGGTCTCGATGCCGAACTTCGACAGGACGACGTCGAACAGATTTTGCGTCGAACCGAACAGCCCGCGCGACGCGACGACGTGGTCGCCCGCCTGCAGCACGGACATCGCCAGCGACAGGATCGCCGACATGCCCGAAGCGGTGGCGATGCAGGCCTCTGCCCCCTCCATCGCCGCCAGCCGCGTCTGCATCGCCGTCACCGTCGGATTCGAGAAGCGGGCATAGACGTTACCTTCCTCCGCCCCCGAAAAGCGCGCCGCCGCCTGGGCGGCATTGTCGAACACGAAGCTCGAGGTCAGGAACAAGGCCTCGCTGTGCTCGTTGAACTGGCTGCGGGCGATGCCGGCACGGACTGCGAGAGTGTCGAGATCGAATTCGTCTTTCATCAGGGGGTCCACATTCGGCACGCGATCAGCGGTCGGCGTTCGAGGCGAGATTGAGATCGAGCTGGCCGTCGTCGCTGTCGTCGCTGGCATCGGGCTTGGCCGGCTTCACCTCGCAGCGCTGGGTCTCGACGCCGTTGAGGTACTCGGCGGTGATGTCGCCGGTTACATAGCAGCCGTCGAAGCAGGACGTCTCGAAGAAGCTGATCGACGGATTCAATGCCCGCACCGAAGCCTTGAGATCGTCCAGGTCCTGATAGATCAGGCCGTCGGCGCCGATCTCGCGGCAGATCTCTTCCTCGTTGCGATCCGAGCCGATCAGCTCGGCACGCGTCGGCATGTCGATACCGTACACGTTCGCGTAGCGTACCGGAGGCGCTGCCGAAGCCAGATAGACGCGGCTCGCGCCCGCCTCGCGCGCCATGTTGACGATCTCCTTGCTGGTCGTGCCGCGCACGATCGAGTCATCGACCAGCAGTACGCTCTTGCCCTTGAACTCCTGGTGGATCGTGTTGAGCTTCTGTCGCACGGATTTCCGTCGCGTCGCCTGCCCCGGCATGATGAAGGTACGGCCGATGTAGCGGTTCTTCACGAAACCTTCTCGGTACGGCAGGTTGAGGCGATGCGCCATCTCCATGGCCGACGGCCTGCTGGAGTCGGGAATCGGGATCACGACGTCGATCTGCACGTGCGGCAGCGTGCGCTTCATCTTCTCGGCGAGAAACTCGCCCATCTTTACCCGCGACTCGTACACCGAAACGCCGTCGATGATCGAATCGGGCCGCGCCAGATAGACGAACTCGAACATGCACGGCGCCTGCACCGTCTTGCTCGCGCACTGCCGGCTGTGGAAGGTGCCGTCGGTGTTGATCAGCACGGCTTCGCCCGGTGCGACATCGCGCAGCAGCTTGAAGCCGAGCACGTCGACCGCCACCGACTCGGAAGCGACGATCCATTCGCTGCCGGCCTGCGTGTCATTGCGACCAATCACCAGCGGACGAATGCCGAACGGATCGCGGAAGGCGAGCAGCCCGTAGCCGGCAATCATCACCACCACGGCGTAGGCACCCCGGCAGCGCCGATGCACGCGGGCCACGGCGCGAAACACCGCCTCCTCGTCGAGCTTGAGGCCGTTGCAGGCCGCCTGCAACTCGTGTGCGAGGACGTTGAGCAGCACCTCGGAGTCGCTGCTGGTGTTGATGTGGCGAAGGTCCGACAGGAACATCTCGCGCTTGAGCACTTCCGAATTGGTCAAGTTGCCGTTGTGCGCAAGCAGCAGGCCGAACGGCGAATTGACGTAGAACGGCTGCGCCTCGGCAGCGCTGTAGGCAGAACCGGCCGTGGGATAACGAACGTGGCCGATGCCCCAGTTGCCTTCGAGATTGCGCATGTTGCGCGTACGGAACACGTCCCGCACCAGGCCCGAGCCCTTGTGCATGTGAAAGCGACCGTCCTCGGAGGTCGCGATACCCGCCGCGTCCTGGCCACGATGCTGCAGGACCTGCAGTCCGTCGTAAAGCAACTGGTTGACCGCGGTCGTCGCAACGACGCCTAGGATTCCACACATGAAGATTCTGCCTATCTGAAACGAACTTTTTCGGCCACCGCTTCCGGGAGCCAGGGTTTCGCGGCAAGCACCGCGGTTTCCATCGGTGGCGAGAACAAGGCCTGGGACCACCAGGGCTCGCGCGACACACCGACCAGGCCGCCGATCAGCACGACCACGAAAGCAACGACCAGGCCCCGAGCCACGCCGAAGACGGCACCGAAAAAGCGGTCGGTGGCGCCCAGCCCGGCCGCACGCAGCAATTGGCGCAGGAGGTAGCGCAACAGCGCCGCCAGCAACAGCACCCCTACGACAACCAGCGCCGCACCGGCCACCTGGCGCCAAAAGGCATCGGCGATCAGCCCGGAAAGGACGGCTGCCGCTTCTTCGTTATAGCGCCATGCGGCGAACAAGGCGACTACCCAGGCGAGCAAGGCCATGACTTCGCTCACCAGCCCGCGCCACATGCCAACCGCGGCAGACAGGCCCAGGACAGCGAGGAAGACGTAATCGAAGGCGGTCATCGACATGTTGCTCAGCGCGAACTCACGACGGGCTTGTAGCCGTCGGACTTCAGTCGGGTGGCGACCTTCTCCGCCGCCTCTCGGCCGGCGAACGGCCCCACCCGGACCCGCGTCAGGTTGCCGGCCTTCTCCGTATAGGCGGCGAGCCCCGCCTTCTTGAGGTCGGCGGCGATCCGGGAGGCCTTCGACCCGTCACCGAAGGCGGCCACCTGCACGACAAAGGACTCGGACTGCGGGGACGGCTCCTGGCCGCCGAGAATGGCGCGAACACGCGCTGCTTCTGCCTCCGCGGCCGCCGTACGGGCCATTTCGTCGACCTGCGGCGCGGCCCGGGCATCCGGTTTGGCCTCACCCTTCGCCTCCGCCACCTTGGTCGCCGGCACGGCCGGCGCTGCCTGCGGGGGAGACGGCGCCTGCTCCTCGGGCGGCGGTGCCACCTCCAGGTCCGCGGCAGCTCCCTCAGGCCCGGCGATCGGTCGCGCCAGCGTGCTGTCGGCCTCCCGATCCGGAATGCTGACCTGGATATCCTGCACCGAAGGGCGAGGCTCCTGATCCATCATCATCGGCAGCGCGATCGCCGCCAGCAGCGCGAGCGCGGCCGCGCCCACCAGCCGCCGTCGTGCGCGCTTCTTGATCTCGAGGTTTTCTGCGTCGGTCACCGGAAGAGTCCCATCAGTGCCGCTCGGCACGTATCGTCGCAAGCACGTCCGCCACCGTCAGGAAGGATCCGAAAACCACAATTCTATCACCGTCGGCGGCGTCTTGTTGCGCCGCAACAAACGCATTTGCTGGCGAGGCGTAGCAACGCGCATCTCCGTCGACGCCGGCCGCGCGAAGGCGGATGGCGAGATCCTCGGCGGAAAGGCCACGCGGGCCCGGCAGACCGGCCAGCAGCCAGTGATCGACGCGCCCCGCGATACGCTCGACGACGCCTTCGACGTCCTTGTCGGCAAGGATGCCGAACACCGCCCAGGTCTCGGGAAAGAAACCCATGCTGCCCAGGTTCTCCGACAGCACGCCGGCGGACTGCGGGTTGTGCGCGACGTCGAGCACCACCGCCGGCCGCCCGGGCAGGACCTGGAATCGACCCGGCACGTCGACCAGCATGAGGCCCTCGCGGATCGCCTGCATCGACACCGGCACCTGCGCGCGCAAGGTGTCGAGCGCGGTGATGATCGCCGCGGCATTGAGCAACTGGTTCGCCCCCCGCAGCGACGGGTAGGCCAGCCCGCCACGCTTCACCAGCGCGCCCCGCGCGGGCGGCGAGGCGTAGCGCCAGTAACCCCATTGCTGGCGGTCACCGCCGAAGCCGAAGTCCCGACCACTGATCCAAAGGTCAGCACCGATCGCCTCTGCGTGCGCCGACAGCGACGCCGGCGGCTGCGGATCACCGCACACGGCCGGGTGGCCGGCGCGGAAGATGCCCGCTTTCTCGAAACCGATGGCCTCTCGCGTGTCGCCGAGGAATTCCATGTGATCCATCGCCACGCTGGTGACGATCGAACAGTCGGCGTCGAACACATTGACCGCGTCGAGACGCCCGCCCAGGCCGACCTCGAGGATGATCACGTCGGGCGCAACGGCCCGAAACACTTCCCAGGCGGCCAGCGTGCCATGCTCGAAGTAGGTGAGCGGGGTGTCGCCGCGCACGGCCTCGACCGCGGCGAAACCCGCGACGAGCTGATCGTCGCTCGCATCGCGGCCATCGATGCGCACGCGCTCGTTGTAACGCAGCAGGTGGGGCGAGGTGTAGCAGCCGACGCGATAGCCCTCGGCGAGCAGGATGGCCTCGAGCATCGCGCACGACGAGCCCTTGCCATTGGTGCCGCCGACGGTGATGAGCACCGCATCCGGATCGGGGCCGAGCGCCAAGCGCACCGCCTGCACGCGATCGAGCCCGAGCCGGATCGTCTGCGCGTGGCGGGCTTCGAGCAGCGCGAGCCAGCCGTCCAGCGTCTGCGGCAGCAAGACCTGTTCAGCCGCGGCGGACATCAGGCCGGCCTGGCCGAAGGTTGCCGGGTCAGCAGGGTCAGCAGTTCGGCCAGCTTTTCGCGCATATCGCGGCGGTCGACGATCATGTCGATCGCGCCCTTCTCGAGCAGGAACTCGGAACGCTGGAAGCCTTCAGGCAGCTTCTCGCGCACGGTCTGCTCGATCACGCGCGGGCCGGCGAAGCCGATCAACGCCCCCGGCTCGGCGAGGACGACATCGCCCATGAAGGCGAAACTGGCGGATACACCGCCCATGGTCGGGTCGGTGAGCAGGGTGATGAAGGGCAGTCTGCGTTCGGCCAGTTGCGTGATCGCGGCCGTGGTCTTGGCCATCTGCATCAACGAGAACAGACCCTCCTGCATCCGCGCCCCCCCGGAGGCGGTAATGCAGATGAAGGGCACGCGCTGTTCCAGCGCCGCACGCGCACCGCGCACGAAGCGCTCGCCCACGACCGAGCCCATCGAACCGCCGAGGAACTCGAACTCGAAGCAGGCGACGACCACCGGCACGGTGAGGATGGCGCCCTGCATCACCACCATCGCGTCGGCTTCGCCGGTGTCGGACACCGCGGCGGACAGGCGCTCGGTGTATTTGCGCGAATCCTTGAACTTGAGGACATCGACGGGCACGACCTCCTGTCCGATCTCGAAGCGCCCTTCGGCATCGAGCAGCAGATCGAGGCGCTGGCGCGCACGCAGGCGCTGGTGATGCCCGCACTTGGGGCACACGCCCTGGTTGCTTTCGAGGTCGGAGCGGTAGAGCACCGCCTCGCACGACCCGCACTTGCTCCACAAGCCTTCTGGAATCGACTTGTTTCTCGTCGTCGATTCGCTGCGGTTGATCTTGGGCGGAAGCAGCTTCTGCAGCCAACTCATCGCGTCGCTCCTTGCTGGGGTTCGAGGGCGTCGAGGGCCTCGCGGATACCGCGCAGGAAGGCGGTCACATTGGCCTCCACGTTGGCCCTGGGACTGTTTTCGATCTCTTCGATGATGCGACTGCCGATCACCACCGCGTCGGCCACCGCGCCGATGCGCTGGGCGCTGGCCGCGTCGCGAATCCCGAAGCCGACACCGACGGGCATGCCAACCACGGCGCGAATCTGCGGCAGGCGGCGGGCAATTTCGTCGAAGTCGAGATTGCCCGCACCGGTCACGCCCTTGAGCGAAACGTAATAGATGTAGCCGCTGCCCGCCCGGGCGACGTCGGCAAAGCGCTGCTCGGTGGAGGTCGGTGCGAGCAGGAAGATCGGATCGAGCCCGGCCGCCTTCGCGCCGGCGGCAAAGCTCTCGCACTCCTCCGGCGGGTAGTCGACGATCAGCACACCATCAACCCCGGCCGCGCGGGCGTCGGCAATGAAACGCTCGGCGCCCATCGCCTCGACCGGATTGGCATAGCCCATGAGGACCACCGGCGTCTCGGCATCCTCGGCGCGGAAGGCGCGGACGATGTCGAACACCTTGCGCAGGCTCATGCCTTGCGCCAGGGCCTGTTCCGATGCGCGCTGAACCGTGGGGCCATCGGCCATCGGGTCGGAAAACGGCACGCCGAGCTCGATGATGTCGGCGCCTCCGGCCACCAGTGCGCGCATCAGCGGCAGCGTGAGTTCGGGCTCGGGAAAGCCCGCGGTCATGAAGGGAATCAGCGCCCGGCGGCCGGAGGCTTGCAAGCGCTGGAAAGTGGTCTGGATTTTCGACATGTAGGAGTCACAGCGGGCCGCAATGCGGCCCGGGGCAGGTTCAGAACTGGATGCCGGAACGTTCGGCGACGGTGTGCATGTCCTTGTCGCCCCGACCTGAAAGATTGACCAACAGGATGCGGTCCTTCGGCAGTGTCGGCGCGAGTTTCGCCGCGTGGGCCAATGCATGGGCGGATTCGAGGGCCGGGATGATGCCCTCGAAGCGACACAGGTTGTGAAAGGCCTGCAGCGCTTCGGCATCGGTCACACCCACGTACTCGGCGCGCGACGAATCCTTCAGCCAGGCATGTTCCGGCCCGACGCCGGGGTAGTCGAGGCCGGCGGAAATCGAGTGCGTCTCGATGATCTGGCCGTCCTCGTCCTGCATCAGGTAGGTGCGGTTGCCATGCAGCACACCGACCCCCGAATTGGCCGTCAGCGGTGCGGCATGGCGCCCGGTGTCGATGCCTTCGCCGGCCGCCTCCACGCCGACCAATTTCACGCCCGGCACGTCGATATAGGGGTGGAAGATACCGATGGCATTGGAACCGCCGCCGACGCAGGCGATGACATAGTCCGGCTGGCGGCCCGCGAGCTCGGGCATCTGCACCAGGCACTCCTTGCCGATCACGGTCTGGAAGTCGCGCACCATCATCGGATAGGGATGCGGGCCGGCGACGGTACCGATGATGTAGAAGGTGTTGCCGACGTTGGTCACCCAGTCGCGCATCGCCTCGTTGAGCGCGTCCTTGAGCGTCTTCGAGCCGGATTCGACCGGCACCACCGTGGCGCCCAGCAGCTTCATGCGATAGACGTTGGCGGCCTGGCGCTTCACATCCTCTGAGCCCATGTAGACCACGCATTCCATGCCGTAGCGCGCCGCGACCGTGGCGGTGGCGACGCCGTGCTGACCCGCCCCCGTTTCGGCGATCACGCGCGGCTTACCCATGCGCCGGGCCACCAGCGCCTGGCCGATGCAGTTGTTAACCTTGTGGGCGCCGGTGTGATTGAGGTCTTCGCGCTTCAGATAGATCTGTGCGCCACCGAGCAACTCGGACCAGCGCCTGGCGTGGTAGATCGGGCTCGGCCGCCCGACGTAATGCTTGAGTTCGTATTCGAACTCGGCGATGAATTCCGGATCGTTCTGACACGCCGCGTAGGTCTCGCGCAGCTCGGCCAGCGCCGGCATCAGGGTTTCAGAGACGAAAACCCCGCCGTACGGGCCGAAGTGCCCGCGCGCATCGGGATACTGGTAAGCGGCATCAGCCATCTGCATTTCGAACTCCAGCAACGAACGCGGCGATCTTCGCCGCGTCCTTGATTCCCTTCGCGATCTCGACTCCGCTCGAAACGTCCACCGCCCACGGTCGGACATGCCGGACCGCGTCGGCGACATTGGAAGGGTCGAGCCCTCCGGACAGGATGACCGGTCGATCGAGCCCCGATGGAATCAGCGACCAGTCAAAAGTCTTACCGCCACCGCCATAGCCGTCGACGAACGCGTCGAGCAAGATGCCGCGGGCGCCCCGGTGGGCAGCCCCGAATTCTACCAGATCGACCCCCGGCCGCATCCTCGCGGCCTTGATCCACGGCAGCCTGTGGCGGGCGCAGTCGGCATCGGTTTCGTCGCCGTGGAACTGCAGCAATTGCAGCGGCACCTGCGCGCAGGCCTCGGCAACGAAAGCCGGCTCGGGATTGACGAACAGGCCGACCGCGGTGACGAAGGGGGGAAGCAGCGCCGCCAGCTCGGCGGCACGACCGAAATCGAGCGCGCGCGGGCTGGGCGGATAGAACACCAGCCCGATCGCGTCGGCGCCCGCAGCGACGGCCGCGCGCACGTCTTCCGGCCGGGTGAGGCCGCAGATTTTGATACGGGTTCGGGACATTCAGACGAGGGGAAGCCGAGGCAGCGCGATGATACGCCCATCACCCGGCAGCGGCCAGCGCGGGGGGTAGCGCACACCGCAAAGGTAGAGCCCATGCGGCGTAAACGTCGGGGCCGCCAGGCTGCGATCACGCGCGTCGAGCGCCTGCGCCAGCCACTCTGGCGAATATCGCCCCTTGCCCACGTAGACCAGCGCCCCGACAAGGTTGCGAACCATATGATGGAGAAAGCCGTTGGCGCGGAAGTCGAAGATCAGATAATCGCCAGAACGGGCGACGGCGACCTCGTGCATGAGCCGCACGGGCGTCTTCGACTGGCAGCCCGCCGCGCGAAAGGCGGAGAAGTCGTGCCGGCCGACGAGACACTTTGCGGCCTCGGCCATGAGCGCCTCGTCCAGCGGCGTGTGGTACCAGCCCACGCGCCCGGCCAGCATCGCCGGGCGCGTGGGGGAGTTGAAGAGGATGTAACGGTATTGCCGCTCCATCGCCAGATAGCGCGCATGGAATTCGCGGTCCACCTCCACAGCCCATCGAACGACGACTGCGGCGGGCAGTTCGGCATTGACCCCCCGCACCCAGGCCGACAGCGGACGCCGGGCGCTGGTATCGAAATGGATCACCTGGGCCGTGGCGTGAACGCCTGCATCCGTGCGGCCGGCGCAGTGAAGTCGGACCGGCTCGGCGGCCACCTTCGCCAGCGCGGCCTCGAGCGCATCCTGCACCGTGCGTCCGTGCACCTGACTCTGCCAGCCGGAAAAGGCATCGCCCGCATACTCGACGCACGCCGCGATCCTGGTCATGCCAGCCCCCACCAGAGCACACACACGAAGACACCGGCCGACAGCAGGGCATCCGCCCAGCCGAAGCGTTCGCGGCGCAGGCGAACGGGCGTTGCCTCGATCGCGCCGGCGTCGTCCTGCAGCCAGTCCTTCCAGTGGCCGGCGCCGCTGGCGCGGGGCGAAGCGTCGACATAGCGCAGCACGAGCAGCAGCCGGAGCGCCAGGCGCTCCGCCGAGAGCCCGAGAAGACCCAGGGGGCGCCCGAGCGTGTACAACCCGCTCACGAGGCGCTCTACCGGCAGCCGCTCGAGCAGGAGCGCCACAGCACAAACGATCGCCACCAGTCGCCCGGCGTGTTCGAGGGCGAGCAGGCTCCCCTCGCGGCTGGGAGCGAGGCGTGGCCAGTCCAGGAGCAGAGCCTCACCCGGCGTGAACCATGCGAAGAGCACGAAGATGGCGGCGAGCAGGATGCGGACGCGCCGCAGCAGGCGAACGGTCCGCGCGCGGGCAAATCCGAGTCCGAGCAGGAGGCACATTGCCACCGCCGGTCCGAGCAAGTGGGCGGGCAAGAGCTGAAGCAGCGTCACCGTGGCGAGCCACAACAGGAGAATCAGGCCGGAATGCATGGTCAAAAAAGAAAACGCCGCCGCAGCGCTTCGAGCGCGGCGGCGGCCAGTCGGTGTGTATTCAACCCAGCTTGGCGATCATCTCGCGCGCAGCTGCCTGCTGCGCCGCCGAGCCGTCGCGCAGCACCTCGTTGAGAAGTTCGAGCGCGCCTTCCTTGTCACCCATCTCATCGTAGGCCCTGGCGAGCTCGAACTTGGTGTCGACCTCGTCGTCGTTGAGCGCCGACTCGCCCTCGTCGCCCGCCTGACTCAGTTGGGTGGCTTCGATCGTTGCCTGTGCCGGGCTCTTCTCGTCCAGGTCCAGCGAAAAATCATCGTCGAAGGTCGGTAGATCGAGGTCGATCGAGGTCAGATCGAGCGCGGGCGCATCGGGCACCGGGGACTC